>JAPFCO010000192.1 GCA_026169505.1 Pseudogracilibacillus sp. | reverse complement strand
TCGTGAACAACAAATTCAAGTACCTAAATATGTGCGTCCCCGTACATTTACACCTGAAAGAGCTTTTGGGTTTGGTGGAGCATTCACTGTTATTTATCCAGTTCAAGGTGCAGGAGGTTATCAATTATTTGGAACCGCAGCGGCGCCAATCTTTGAAAAAGACCAAATAAATTATGATTTTAAAGATTTTATAACATTTCCAAAACTAGGTGACATTTTCCGTTATCGTTCGATCACAATGGAAGAGTATGAATCCATTCGGAAAGAAGTAGAAGATGGTACTTTCCGCTACTTAACAAAAGATATAACATTTAAACCTCAAGACGTGTTAGATGATCCGAAAAAATTCTCTGAAGATGTACTAAGGAGGTTATATGCATGATTAAAGTTATTCAACCTGGATTACAAACGACTGTACAAGATAAAGGTAGAATCGGATATTATGAAGTTGGTATGCCACCATCTGGCGTTATGGATAAATATTCTTTTGTCATTAGTAACTTACTTATTGGCAATGATGAGAACGCTTCCGTGCTTGAAATAACATATATGGGCCCTGTATTAGAGTTTGATGTAGATACAACCATTTCTGTTACAGGTGGACATATACCTCCTAAGATTAACGGGGAAGAAGTTCCCATGTGGGAAGCTGTAGCTGTAAAGGCTGGAGATCAACTATCATTTGATTTCGTAAAAGAAGGAGCACGTGTATATCTCGCTGTTGCCGGAGGTATTGATGTACCAGTCATTATGGAATCTCGTTCGACATATACCCTTTGTAGCCTTGGTGGTTATGACGGAAGAGCTTTACAGGCTGGAGATGAGCTGAAAATTGGAAATCAAATGGTTCGTAAAGCGAAAATTGGCCAGCGTGTTAACGATAAATATATCCCTACCTTTTCAAAGTTGCATGAAATTCGAATCATCATGGGGTTATGTAGCTACCGTTTAACAGAAGAAAGTAAGGATCGATTTTTATCGATTGATTGGGCAGTGACACCGGAAGCAAACCGTGTAGGTTACCGCTTCAAAGGAGAACGATTAAACTTCGTAGAACGTGAACAGCCATTTGGTGCAGGTAGTAATCCATCGAATGTAGTTGACTTAGGGTATCCAATCGGATCCATTCAAGTTCCGGATGGTGTTGAACCAATCGCTTTATTAAATGATGCGGTTACTGGTGGAGGATATGCAACAATTGCAACGATTATTAGCTCCGACCTTGATAAAATGGCACAAGTTAAAACAGGCGAAACAGTACGCTTCATTGCGGTAGATTTAGAAGAAGCACTTAATATAAGAAAAAATGTAAAACAAAAAATAGCAGAAATTAGAGAACAACTAGCATAATTATCGACTGATTAGGAGGAAATCATGATGAGTAATAAAACAAAAATATTATCTCCAATTCCGGGGGTATTTTATCGTAAACCAGCACCAGACAAGGATGTATATGTAAACGAAGGTGATGAAGTAAATGCGGGTGACATCATTGGTTTAGTAGAAGTGATGAAAAGTTTCTATGAGGTAAAGGCTGAGACTGATGGAATTATAGAAGAATTCTTTGCTGAAAATGACCAAATGATCGAAGCGGGACAGGAGATTGCAGTTCTTGTTGAAAAATAAGCAATCAATAGAAAAGGGTATTATGAGGTGAAAAGACATGAGTCTATTTAATAAAGTATTAATTGCAAATCGTGGAGAAATAGCACGTCGTATTATTAAAACATGTGACCGATTGGGAATTAAAACGGTAGCAATATATTCGGAAGCAGATGCAGATGCCCCTTTCGTAAATGAAGCAACGGAAACGGTATGTATCGGTGAGGCGCAAGCAAAAAAGAGTTATTTAAATATCGAAAAGGTTATCCAAGTCGCGAAAGAAACAAATGCTGATGCAATCCATCCTGGTTATGGATTTTTATCGGAAAACCCAAAATTTGTTACTCGTTGTGAGGAAGAAGGAATTACATTCATAGGTCCTTCAGCAAGTGTCATGAAACTAATGGGAAACAAAGTAGCATCACGAATAAAAATGCATGATGCTGGTATTCCAGTTGTACCAGGTTCAGAACGAAATCTTGAGAATATAGAAGAAGCTCTTGCTGCTGCGGAAAGAATTGGTTACCCATTGATGTTAAAAGCGAGTGCTGGTGGTGGCGGAATCGGTATGAAATTAATTCATACGGATGATGAATTAAAACAAAACTTCGATTCTACCAAACAACAGGCACAAAACTTTTTCGGGGATGATACTGTATTCATTGAGAAGTTTATTACAGATCCACACCATATTGAAGTACAAGTAGCGGTAGATGGTCATGGGAATATAGTGCATCTTTTTGAAAGAGAATGTTCTGTACAAAGAAGACACCAAAAGGTAATTGAAGAAGCACCTTCACCGTTTTTAAATGATGAATTGCGTCAAGAGCTTTTTGAAACAGCAATTAAAGCCGTAAAGAGCATCGATTATAAAAACGTTGGAACGATCGAGTTTATTTTTGACAATGATGGGAACTTTTACTTCCTAGAAATGAACACAAGATTGCAAGTAGAGCATCCGGTAACAGAGAAAATCACTGGTTTAGATTTAGTAGAATGGCAGATTAAAATTGCTGCAGGTAAGTCATTACCACTTGCACAAGATGAGATTACAGCTCAGGGACATGCAATTGAATGCCGTGTTTATGCTGAAGATCCAAATACGTTCTTCCCTTCTCCCGGGAAAATTAATTCCCTTGAGTTAGCCAAAGACTTAGCACGATATGACTTTGGCGTAGAGCAAGGTACAGACGTATCCCCTTTTTATGATCCAATGATTGGGAAAATTATTGTCCATGGTGAAAATCGTAACGAAGCAATTGCTAAAGCAAAAGCAGCAATTAATGCAACAAAAATTGAAGGCATTAAAACGAATCTTCCTTTACAAGCATCTATCATGGATGACGATATATTTAAATCAGGAAATTATACGACGAACTTTTTAGCAGAACGTAAGACTGTCACATTTTAATTTCATGGAAGTGAAATACGTAACGAAGGGAATGTATATTTCATGTACAAGGTGGATATTAACTGCGACATGGGAGAAAGCTTTGGACTCTATGTTCAAGGGAACGATGAGGAAATGATGAAATATATTACCTCGGCAAATATTGCTTGTGGTTATCACGGAGGTGATCCACATGTAATGCGCCAAACTATTGAACTGGCAAAAAAATATGATGTTGCCGTTGGAGTTCATCCAGGTTATCCCGATTTAGTCGGATTTGGGCGCCGTGAAATGGCATGTACTGCGGAGGAAATTAAAGATTATGTATTATATCAAATGGGTGCATTGAGAGAATTTGCAAGAACATATGATATTAAATTACAACATTGCAAACCACATGGTGCTCTGTTTATGCGGGCGATGGAAGATAAAAAAGTAGCACGTGCCATTTTAGAAGCATTCCATGACATTGATCCTAATATGATTATATTTGCAGTAAATAACTCTGCTATGTTAGCGGAGGCTCAAAAAATGGGGGTTCCATTTGCAAAAGAAGGTTATGCGGACCGCGAACATCGTGAAGATGGGAATCTCATTTTAACGAGAAAAAGTTCCGCAATTACCGATTACCAATCAATGGCAGATCGTGTTGTTCGTATGGTTAAAGAGAATAGAATCATCACGTATGACAATAAAGACGCAGCTATTGAAGTACAGACCGTTTGTATTCATGGCGATACACCTGGAGCACCGCAATTAGTGAGGACGATTGTGGAATCTTTACAAAAAGCAGATGTAGAAATTGTTCGTGTGAAAGATATTATTGCATAAAAATAACTTACTAATTTGAGGTGACAGAAATGGATATTAACCATACTCATAAATTTAAAGATCTAACTGCACAAGTTGTATGGGATACGATTCAAAATCCAGACGTATTAAAAGCAGTTTTACCCGGGTGTAAAGTGTTTGAAGAGGCAGGAGAAGAAAAGTACGAGGCTGTATTAGGAATTAATATGGGACCGATTAAAGGCGAGTTTACAGCAGATGTGGAACAAGTCGATAAAGAAGAACCGAACTCATATCGCCTATTAGTAAAGGCGAAAGGGAAACCAGGCGAAATCAATGCAAATGCGAGAATGATCTTAGAAGAAACGGATAGTGGTACAGAATTAACATGTACTGCAGATGTTGCGGCAACAGGATTACTCGCTACAATTGGTCAACGTATGATTGGCGGAGTAGCGAAGGTTATTTTAGGCCAATTTTTTAAAGACATTGAAAAATTGGCGAAAGAAGCCCAATAATAATCAAATTCATAATCCAGATTTACCACCACGACGCTACAATATGTAGTTTCATTGAAACGTTCTTAACTGCATATTGTAGCATCATGGCTGTTTTTTGTAATTACGAAATTGATTCAGTAAACATAACGTTAGGATATTACTCGGGAAGCAATTCCGATAATATAATAGTTTTAGATGAATCGTCTAAAACTGAAGAATCTATCATGGAGGTGGAGTTATGTCTAGCGATTTAGTCAATGTAGCAATCACAATCAATGGAGAAAAAAGAAGTGCTGAAGTAGAGTCTCGCACTCTCTTAATTCACTTCATTCGTGACGTACTAGG
>JAPFCO010000167.1 GCA_026169505.1 Pseudogracilibacillus sp. | reverse complement strand
GTATATAACTCATCCGTTTCAGCAGCTAATATACCTTGTTCTACTTCGATCCCGGCTTTACGTAATTTTTCAATTCCTCGTCCAGCAACTTGTTCGTGACGATCAACACTTGCAATAACAACCCGTTTTAGTTTCTGGGCGATAATAGCATCTGCACAAGGTGGCGTTTTTCCAGTATGACTACAAGGTTCCAAAGTAACGTAAATCGTAGCATCTGCTGCATGGTCTCCTGCCATTTGCAGTGCGATCACTTCTGCATGGGCCTCACCACTTTTCAAATGCGCTCCCATACCAATGATTGCACCATTTTTAACAATAACAGCTCCTACAGGGGGATTTGGGGTCGTCTGGCCTTGCACACTTTTCGCTAATTGCAAAGCAACATTCATATAATATTCATCCTGCATCCTACAACCTCCTATTGTTTACGAATAATATGCCTTCAGCATAAATGAAGCGGATATTCATTTTTTACCGTTTATTTTTCACATAAAAAAACCTCTGAATATGGATTGCTTCAGAGGTAAATATTTGATCATCATTATTAAATAAGCAAAAGATATATAAAAGATAGCTATACTATTTCCACATTATCTTCATAAAGAAGCATGAGAGAAATAATTATAACTTTTCTTCATTTTTGCCAGTTTAATAATTCTTCTCCCATCCAGACTATAACTGTCGGCTCTGGAATTACACCAGATCAGCCGTATTATAAAACACATAATACAGGTCACGGGCTTAAGGACATTTTTGGATATCCTTATTACCGTCGATTGGGAATTTCACCCACCCCGAAGAACTATTTTCATATGTTATTGTATGTTTACTTTAGCGAAGTTGTGTATAAATAGCAAGTATTAAACTTTTTAGTACTTGAGTCAATTTCATCATTACCCAAAGCTGCTACGTCGCTACAACCTTTAATTGGGAACGATCCAACCGGCGACAAATCCGTATGATGAAATTGACTAACTTGTACCTTGATGATCTTCTATGCCCTTCCCAAAGCTTTATTTTTAATATAGTTACCCTATTTAAGATCCTCCCTATATTACCGATATATATAGTAATGAATAATTAGGAGTCGATTTTGATGAATTGTAAATTTTGTAGTAAGTATAAAGCAGTAGGTTTCATGGAAGGTAATGCCGCATGCACACAATGTATGAGAAAACGAGATAACATATTAGGTATCCATAAGTTAACGACAAAATGCTTTACCAAAGAAAATGAAATTCAACCTTCTAATAGCCGAAACAAATAAGATACAAAATCATCAAGAGGGCTAATAACATCATCTATTATGTTTCAATCAGAAAATTTACGAAGTTAAAAAAGAACGAGCAAGAAGGACTTAAAAAGGTAATTAATCCCCTTACTGAAGTCCTCTTCGTAAATCTTCATTTATTTGTTCCGATGGATCATCAGTTGGTTCATCTAAACCATTACATCCAAACAAAATAGTCATTGTCAAAACGATAGATAACATGCCAATATAATACCTTTTCGACTTCATTGTAATTTCTCCTTTGCTCATATGAATTTTCTCCTATTAGCCTAACCGACTTCTTGTTATTTACCCTAAGAATCAAAAGGTAAATTCATACAATGAATCGATTTCGTACTGACAAAAAAAGCCATGAAGATACTCCACATCCCGTAAGCGAATGTGGAGCAATAACTTAATGAATATTAGAAAGTATATATCTTTTTTTAAAGCATGTTACTAACGACATCATAATAATCACGAGATGAATATGACTACCTTTCTCTACAATAGCATACAAATTCTCTGCTGCGGCAGTCACGACAGTTACAGCGATCATAGCGTCTGTCTCTCACACCTCGTTCTTCTCTATATCCCCTTATATCCCGACAACCACAACTAAAACGATCCAGGGGATTTCTTCGATCACGATTTCCACCTCGATAGCAATCATCCCATCTATAATTATCACGACAACTCATAATGTAAAAACCTCCTCCATCAAATTAAAGTCAGCTGACCTTATAATATTGTATGAAGGTATTACCTTTTTGACTGGACAACCGTCTGATGAATGAGTCCATTTTTGTGAATGGCTCCTCAACATAAAAACTTCCTCTCATTATTGATGAGAAGAAGCCTTTTTGAACAGATAAGCATTCGATTTTTACGTTAATGGTATTTTCTTTCATTATTTTATTTAATCCATTTCATTAAATGCTTTTACCATTGCTTCATAATTAAGTGGTCCAACAGCGATATTGTGGATCCTTCCTTCAGTATTAATTAAATAAGATGTCGGTAATGCTTGAGCTTTATAAATATTACTAACAACCGTGTTTTTGTCTGAAAG
>JAPFCO010000144.1 GCA_026169505.1 Pseudogracilibacillus sp. | reverse complement strand
TGTGCGCAATTGTTTCTCTGAGTCTTCATCACCAATTGTGATAACTGTAACGTTTCCGCCATGTTTGTCACGCTGGACAATCGCTTCTTCCACCGCATATTCATCATATGGATTAATGATGAATTCTGCACTATCATCTTCTATTTGACCATCTGAAACAACAATTTTATCCTCTGTATCAAATGTCTTTTTTAATAATACGTAAATATTCATTCTAAATTCCTCCTTAAAACTTATTATGAAATTGATAAAACTTTACTTAATACGCTTAACAAGCCTATTTCATTTTGTCTGTTTGTAATCTTCTATTTATCTTGGAAATTTGCTTGGCGCTTCTCGACAAATGCTGCAATACCTTCCTTTGCATCTTCATTGCCAAATACGTCACCAAATGCACTTGCTTCCGCTTCGACACCTGCTTCGAATGAATGATATGTCGCGTATGGAACTAATTCCATTATTTTTGTAATCGTTGGCTTACTTTTTGCGCTAATTTTTTCTGCTAATTGTTCGACAGTACTAAATAACTCTTCTTCTTTGACAGCTTGATTAGCAAGGCCATATAGTGCAGCATCTTTACCACTTATTGGTTCACCAGTTAAAATGAGTTCGTATGCTTTAGCATTACCTACTAATTGAGGTAAACGTTGAGTCCCAGCAAAGCCTGGAATAATTCCTAAAGTTAATTCTGGTAAACCTAACTTAGCTGTTTCCGATACAATCCGTATATGACACGCCATTGCTAATTCTAACCCGCCACCTAAAGCAGCACCGTGAATCGCGGCAATGATTGGGAGATGATAGGTTGCCATTTTATGAAAAACATCTTGCCCGTTTTTCGCAAGCGCGCTAAAGTCATCCGCGTTTTGTAGTGCTGTGAACTCTTTAATATCGGCACCTGCAGAGAAGAAACGACCTTCTCCTTTTAAAATTACCGCTTTAATCGCTGCATCATTAGCAATTGCATCAAGTTGAGTGCTTACGTCTTGAATCAGAGTAGAAGATAATGCATTTGCCGGCGGACTATCAATTGTTAATGTAGCAATATGATTATTTGTTGTTAATACAACAGTACTCATGTTATTCCTCCTTATGATGTCTAGCTTATTTATTATTAAAAAGACCATTCACTAAGAGTTGATGGATATCATCCGCTTGATCTATTAAAGAATAGCGTTGTGATTTCATTACCCAAGTTGTCACTGATTCATCAATCGTACCAAAAATCATTTGACGTACGAGCTTTGGATTAATATCCGCGCGAAAATCCTGTTCTTCGATACCTTGTTTCACAATTAAGTCAATAATATCTAAATATGCTTTTAATACACTGTTAATTTCATGTCTTAATTTGGGTTTTGATTGACGTAATTCTAATTGTGTAACAATTGCTAAATGAGGTGATGCAGAAAGTAATTTATAATGCATATAGATAAACATCGCTAATTTATCGCTCGCTGATTCTTTCTCTTTAATCGCGTTCATCGTTTCATCAACGAAGTACCCCATTTTATCTTTAAATACAGAGATTAAAATATCCTCTTTATTTTTGAAGTACAAATAAATGGTCCCATCAGCTACATTCGCTTTTTTTGCTATTTTTGACACTTGGGAAGCATGAAATCCATTTTCAGCTATTACTTCAATTGCTCCTTCAATTATTTGTCGATATTTAGGACGATCTTTATTCATGAAACTCCCCTCGCTTTGCTTTTATCATTTATACTAAATTAAGTTTATGAATGATTAATCATTCATAAGTAATTTTAGCGCTTTCATTCCTAATTGTCAATTGAGATGCAGTAATATGTATCCATATGTTTAGATTAGATATAAACGATGGATCGTTTATACAACCGCCCTAATTATAATAGATATGAATAAACATAGCAATGATAAAATGATTGTTAATTGCATATAGCGAGTTTACTTTGCTTCTTTTTCATCCGCCATTTCCGCTAATGTTTCTTCAATTAATTGTCTTTTCAATACTTTTCCAATAATTGTTTTCGGTAATTCTTCACGGAATTCATATATACGTGGTACTTTAAATGCAGCTAAATTTTTACGGCAATAACGATCTAACTGTTTTTTGTCTAATGTCATTCCTTTTTTAGGTACAATTACTGCTTTTACTGTCTCCCCGCGATATTCATCTGGAATCCCAATAACAGTCGCTTCTTGAATGTCATTATGTTCAAACAAAATCTCTTCCACTTCTCGTGGATAGATATTAAATCCACTAGCTATAATCATATCTGACTTCCGATCAACGACATAGAAAAATCCATCTTCATCCATACGTCCCATATCACCTGTCATTAACCAACCATCTTTTAATGTTTCGTTCGTTTCTTTTTCACGCTTCCAATAGCCTTTCATTATTTGTGGACCTTTTACGGCAATTTCTCCAACTTCACCAACTGGTAGCTCTTCTGTCGTTCCTTTTTTAACGATTTTTGAATCTGTATCTGGCCATGGTAAGCCTATGCTACCATTAATTCTTTTATCCCAAACTAAATTAGCATGTGTTACCGGAGATGTTTCCGTTAATCCATATCCCTCTACTAATCTACCTCCAGTGATCTTCTCAAATTTTTGTTGTACGTCTAAAGGTAATGATGCGGAACCACTAATACATGCCTGTACAGATGATAAATCATATTTAGTAATATCCGGGTGATTCAACAAACCAATATACATCGTTGGTGCACCTGGGAAAATAGATGGTTTCATTTTTTGAATTGTTTTTAATGTTTCTTCCGCATCAAATTTAGGTAGTAACACCATTTCATATCCGCTCATAATCGATAAATTCATCACTGTTGTCATTCCATACACATGGAAGAAAGGTAATGCAGCTAGTACAATTTCATTTCCTTCTTGTAATTTGTACATCCATGCTTTTACCATTTGAACATTTGATACTAAGTTATGATGGGTCAACATGACTCCTTTGGGTTTACCTGTCGTACCCCCTGTGTATTGTAACAATGCTACATCTTCTTTTGGATCAATTGGTATGGATTGATAGTTTTCCGTACCTGATGCAATGACCTCTTTCCAAATATGGGTGTTTTCTGTTGGAGTCACTTTCACAACCATATTATATTCACGCTTTTGAATAAACGGATAAACTACATTTTTAGGGAATGGTAAATAATCTGCTACTCTCGTCACAACAACATGTTGTAAATCCGTCTCCTCGCGAATTGCTGATACACGTGGCAGCAAGATATCTAAACAAATGATAAAATTGGCACCTGAATCATTTAATTGATATTTCAATTCTCTTTCTGTGTATAATGGGTTCACCTGAACAACTGTTCCACCTGCTAATAATGCCCCATAATAACTAATGACTCCTTGTGGACAATTCGGTAGCATTACTGCGACCCGATCTCCCTTTTTAAGTCCACCTTCTTGAAAGAATGCTGCCATCTTTTTTACTTCAGACAAAAGTTGGCCATACGTAATGTGTTTGCCCATGAAATGAAGCGCTTTCTTTTCCTTGTACTTATTACCTGTATCCAATAAATACTCGTGCAACGATTTTCGATCGTACACAATTGATTTAGGAATTTCAGGTGGATAATGCTTAAACCATGGTTGATTGTTATCCATTTTTAGTCCCCCTTATTAAATTTAACAATGAATGGCTTACGAAAACGCTGTCATTCATTCGTATAAAAACTACGTAAGTTTTTAAGCTTTCTTTAGTGTACTAACATTGCTTTGAATGTATTCAAGCAATCAAAGCAAGTTATCTTGCTGTCGAACTGTAGCAAACTTACTCTCTCACTTTAGTCAATTTCACAATACAGATTTATCGCTCCCAACTACAGGTGGTAGCGACGTAGCTGAGTTAGGTAATTATGAAATTGACTCACTTAATTAAAAATCCAATAAGCTACGCCAACAATTGAAAATACAATCGCTACGGCAATTAAAATTCTCGCTAACTTATCTAATACCATATTATTTTCCTCCAAATAAACGAGAAACAGCTCTTATTAAGGCGAGTTTCCCAAATTCTATCATACAATGAATCACAATTCAATAATAAATGAACATTCATTCAATGTTTTCATCTTAATAATATTCGCTCTTACTAACAAGATTAGAGTCATACCGACATTAACATTCACTTACTAGTAAACATGATTCTACTACTTATTATACTTCAAAAAGTAATATTTTTAAAATAGTTAAGACATGCGGGGCTATTTGATGTTTTTTATCCACTGAGCAAACAATAAGTGAGCCGCCTAAAAAATCCTCATAAACTAATATCTCTTTTGAAATGAGTATTTCAAAAGAGATAATGTCTAATTGCCTGTTTTTACATGACATAAGCGTTTATTATACTGTTCTACTTTAATTCTATCATTGTGACCCCACTACCGCCCTCGTTTTGTGCTCCTAAGCGTGATGATTTGATATGTGGATGGGTGCGAAGAAGTGCTTCCACGCCTTTTCTTAATGCCCCAGTTCCTTTTCCGTGGATAATCGCTACTCTTGCATGTCCTTGTACCAAAGCATCATCCAAATACTTTTCTAAATCAGTCATAGCATCTTCATAACGCTTACCACGTAAATCAAGCTCCGTTTTTACAGCATGTTGAGAGTTCGTTCTTAACATATGTGATACAGCTGGTTGCTCTTTTTCTGTTTCTTGGTTTTGTTTACGAATAAATGTGAGATCCTTTCGTTTGGCAGTGATTTTCATCGCACCAACTTGGATAACATATTCTTCCGCATTCTTTTTCTCAATAATTTGGCCTGATTGTTGTAATGTACGATGGTTAATTTCATCGCCAATCTCTAATTCTCTTGTTTCTGCTTGAACGTTCTTGTTCTCTTTTTGTATTAATTCAGGCCTCGCTTCGTCTAACAGCTTACGAGCTTCAATCCACTCATGCTCTTTCCAGTTTGTTTTATCTCGCATCTGACGGACTTCGTCAACGATAATTTGCGCTTCTTCGCGTGCATTTTGTAAAGCTTTTTCAGCTTTCTCTTCCGCCTTTTTGTATAATTGATCTCTTTTTGCTTGAAAGTCACGCCATTCCTGTTGTAATTCCTC
>JAPFCO010000118.1 GCA_026169505.1 Pseudogracilibacillus sp. | reverse complement strand
CTGTAAATGATCCAGACCCAATGGTAGCAACCGATATTGCGAATGCAACAGTCGCAGTCTTCCAAGAGGAAGTTTATGATTTAATGAACATCGATAATGTGCAAGTACTCTCTGAAGCAGTAACTAGTGCTAATCCCGCACCGGTTGACCCAAATCCAACATTAAACATCGCGATTGCGCTCGTGTTAGGTGCGATGATCGGAGTTGGCGTTGCTTTCCTTTTAGAATATTTCGATACGACATTAAAAACAGAAGAAGATATTGAGAAAAAACTTGGCAGTACACTCGTTGGAGTTGTTTCAACGATGAGCGCAGAAGATATTCGAAAAGACTTCTCCACTACGATCAAGGAAGGGGCGATGAATCATGTTCAGCAAAAAGAAACAAACAGCTACTAATAAAATGCGGCATTTAATTACCAAATTAAATCCACGCTCTCCTGTTTCAGAACAATACCGAACGATTCGGACGAACTTACAATTTTCATCTGTAGATGATGATTTACAATCGATTTTAATTACATCAGCAGGTCCGGGAGCTGGAAAGTCGATTACGGCAGCGAATTTAGCCGTTGTCTATGCACAACAAGGTTTAAAGACATTACTCATTGACGCAGACTTAAGAAAACCGACGGTCCATTATACATTCCGTTTAAATAATTTAACAGGCTTAAGTAATGTGTTAGTTGGCTCAAGCACATTAGAAAATGCGGTAGAACGTGTAGATGTCGATTATTTAGATGTATTATCATGTGGCCCAATTCCACCAAATCCAGCGGAACTATTAGCGTCCAAACGAATGGAAGAAGTTTTGTATCAAGCAAGTAAACTATATGATATGGTCATTTTTGATACGCCACCAGCATTGGCAGTCGCAGATGCAAAGATATTAGCAAATATTGTTGATGGCTCTTTAGTCGTTGTTCGTAGTAAAATAACGAAAATTGAAGAGGCTGAACGAACGATTGAATTGATCAAAGATTCAAAAGCAAGATTACTAGGTACTATATTGAACGACCGTGAAAAGACAAATTCTAATTACTATTATTACTATGGTAGTTAAACCCTTCTATCCCTCATATAAAGAAGGGTTTCCTTTTTAACAATAGAACGTAAACTAGTTATTAATATTCAGATGAACAGCGTAACAATTGGAAAAAACTCATGAAAATGGTAAGATATACCTATATAATGTGTGTAAACTTTAAAAGACTCGAGGTGGGCAAGATGATTGATATCCATAGTCATATTTTACCTGGTGTAGATGATGGCGCTGAAAATGAGCTTGCTAGTATCGAAATGGCAAAAGCAGCGATCGAAGAAGGTATTACACATATCGTTGCGTCACCACATCATAAAAATCGTACGTATGACAATTATCGTGATGAAATTCGATCAAATGTAGCTGTCTTAAATGACTTATTTGCAATAGAAAAATTAGATATCACGGTACTACCGGGGCAAGAAGTTCGCATTTACGGTGATATATTATTAGACATTGAAAAAGGTGACATCCAAACCGTCAATGATACGAAATATATCCTCATTGAATTTCCGTCAGACTCTGTGCCACATTATGCGAGTCAATTGTTTTACGATTTGCAGATGAATGGATTGCAGCCGGTTATTGTCCACCCTGAACGAAATCGTGAATTAATGGCGAATCACAAAAAAATGTACGACCTCGTTCATAATGGAGCATTAACGCAAGTTACTGCGGCTAGCTTAGTCGGAAAATTCGGAAAACAAATTGAAACATTCAGCTTAGAATTAATCAAAGCTAATTTAACACACTTTATCGCATCGGATGCACATAACACAACGTCGAGGCGATTTGCGATGCGTGATGCGTATCAGTACATCCAAGACAACGTCAATGTCGAAACAGCTTATATGTTCATGGAAAATAGTCAATTACTTATTGAAGATCAGAACGTGTACCGCCAAGAACCACAACGAATCAGAACAAAGAAAAAGTTTTTTGGCCTATTTTAACAGTAATACATATTTATGTATAGGTTAAATGATATAGTATAAAAGAACAACATCTTAGAAGGAAAGTAGGTGAGTCTGATGTCATATAAAGTTCGGTTAGCACTCCTAGTACTCTTAGATTCTATCATCGTAAGCATCGCTATCTTCGTTGCATTCTGGCTTGTATATCCATACACAACAACCCCATTTGAACAATTTGTAGTCATACTAACAGCAATTACCCTATTATTATTTCATCATTTATATGCATCCATTTATAGTTTATATAATAAAGTATGGGCATACGCGAGTGTTGGCGAACTAGTGGCAATCGTCAAAGCAATCACGTTAACGATTCTTTCGGTCGCGATTATCCAGTTTCTTGTGAATGATTTTGTTATTTACCGAAGAGCACTTCTTGTCACTTGGATGCTCCATATTATCCTTATCGGAGGATCAAGGTTTTTTTGGCGTGTTTTTCGTGACCGTTATATCGCAAAATCCGAGACAGAAAAAAAGCGTACACTTATCGTCGGGGCAGGGGATGCTGGAGCGATGATTGCCAGACAATTACATAATGAACATAATGATTCGGAGTTATGGCCAGTCGCTTTTGTTGATGACGATGAAACGAAACAACGAATGCAAGTGTATAGCTTACCTGTTGTAGGGAAAGTGAACGATATTCCAGCTGTCGTCTTACAAGAGCAAATCGATCATATTGTCATTGCCATTCCATCACTCAAAAATGGCGAACTCGAACGAATCATCGACCAATGTAATAAAACGACAGCAAAAATTAAAATGATTCCGAAAATTGAAGATTTAATGACGGGTCGCGTATCTGTCAGTCATTTAAAAAATGTCGAGGTAGAAGATTTACTCGGTAGAGAGCCAGTTCATTTAGATAGTGAAGCAATTCAAGATACAATCACAGGAGAAGCGGTAATGATAACAGGAGCGGGTGGTTCGATAGGTTCGGAAATTGCTCGCCAATTAATGCGCTTTTCACCAGCACGTATCTTACTTGTCGGTCATGGAGAATACAGTATTTATTCGATTGATATGGAATTACGCAAGGCATACGGACAAACAGACGTTGAAATTATTCCGATTATTGGCGATGTGAAAGACCGGACAAGGATGTTCCAGATTATGGACAAGTATCAGCCGAAGAAAGTGTATCATGCGGCAGCACATAAGCATGTGCCATTAATGGAGTACAATCCACATGAAGCGGTCAAGAATAATATTATTGGAACAAAAAACGTTGCCGAAGCAGCAGATGCAAATGGCGTCGATACATTTGTCCTCGTATCAACGGATAAAGCAGTGAATCCAACGAATGTGATGGGTGCATCCAAGCGAGTGGCAGAAATGGTCGTGCAACATCTAGCGAGAATGAGTCAGACAAAATTTGTCGCCGTTCGATTTGGGAATGTGCTTGGAAGTCGTGGTAGTGTGATTCCACTGTTTAGAAAGCAGATTGAAGCCGGTGGACCTGTCACTGTAACAGATCCAGAAATGACAAGGTACTTCATGACGATCCCAGAAGCATCAAGGCTCGTCATCCAAGCAGGAACATTAGCTCGCGGTGGTGAGATCTTTGTGCTTGATATGGGAGACCCTGTGAAAATTGTCGATCTTGCCAAGAACTTGATTCGGTTATCAGGTTATTCAGAAGAAGAAATAGGTATTCAATTCTCAGGCATTCGTCCAGGCGAAAAGATGTTTGAAGAATTACTAGGTGAAGATGAAATTCATCCGAAAGAAGTATTCGAGAAGATTTATATTGGAAAAACAGTTGATGTAGATGAGGAAGTCATCTTAGACTTAATCAAGAACTTTAGAACATGTAATCAAATGCAATTGAAAGATGCATTGATGGAAATTGTGTATATGGAACAGGGAGTATTAGAGGCGAATTAATAAATTAAATTAAGTTTTATTAGGAAGGAATTATTATAGATGTCAGACAGAATTTTTCTTTCATCACCACATATGAGTGACGAAGGGTATGAAAAAGAGTTTGTAAAAGAAGCGTTTGATACAAATTGGATAGCTCCATTAGGTGAAAATGTCAATAAATTTGAAGAAGAACTTGCCGAAAAGGTTGGTTCGAAATCAGCGGCAGCTTTATCATCTGGAACAGCTGCCATTCATTTAGCTTTAAAAGCAGCAGGAGTTGGTGAAGGAGATATTGTTTTTTGTCCTACATTAACTTTTTCAGCAACAGCTAATCCAATTATCTATCAACATGCTACACCTGTCTTTATTGATAGTGATTATAAAACATGGAATATATGTCCTATCGCGCTTGAAAAGGCGTTTATAAAGTATCCAGAAGTGAAAGCAGTGATTGTTGTACATTTATATGGCTTGTCTGCTGATATGGACAAAATCATTGAATTATGTAACAAACATAATGTAGAACTAATTGAAGATGCAGCCGAATCATTAGGGACGTATTATAAGGGAGTACATACAGGTACATTTGGCGATTATGGCATTTTTTCATTTAATGGGAATAAAATAATTACTAGTTCCGGTGGTGGAATGCTAGTATCAGATAATGAGGAAAGAGTACAAAAAGCACGTTTTTGGGCAACTCAATCTAGAGATCAAGCACGTCATTATCAGCATAGTGAACTAGGATTCAACTATAGAATAAGTAATGTATCTGCTGGCATAGGACGTGGACAGCTTAAAGTACTTGATGAACGGGTTGCAAAAAAACGATACATATTTGAATATTACAAGCAAGAGTTAGGGCAAATTGAGGGGGTTCAATTCATGCCTGCTAATGAATGGGATGAACCAAATTTCTGGTTATCATGTATGACATTACATGGGGAAATCAAACCAACAGAAGTTATGGATGCATTGGAAAATGAAAATATTGAATCTAGACCCGTTTGGAAGCCAATGCATATGCAGCCATTCTTTGAAAAGTATGATTTTGTTGGTGGAAATGTCGCAGAACAACTATTTGAAACAGGGATTTGTTTGCCTTCAGATACAAAGATAACGGATCATGATTTAAGAAGAATTGTAAAAGTTATTAAAAATACAATAACAAGGTATTGAAATTAGTATGTATATTCAGTGGGCTAAGAGAGGGTGATTTTTAAGTGTATAATAAAATTATTAAAAGATTAATGGATATTCTAGTAATTATTATTTTACTATTGCCCTTAATTTTAATCTGTAGTGTAATTGCTATTTTAATAAGATTAGATAGTAAAGGTTCAGCATTCTTTAAGCAATCAAGGCTTGGAAGAGACGGTAAAGTTTTTAGTATACTTAAATTCAGGACGATGGTAGAAAATGCAGAAAGTATAGGCTCAGGTTTAAGTACGTTTGAAGGAGATCCTAGAGTAACAAAAGTAGGTAACTTTTTAAGGAAAACGAGCTTAGATGAATTGCCTCAATTGTTTAATGTATTGAAAGGGGATATGAGTATAATAGGTCCAAGACCTCCTGTTCCTTATCATCCAAGAGAGTATAATGAGTATTCTGAATTTCAGGTTCAAAGATTCAAGGTTAGACCAGGCATAACTGGTTTTGCTCAAGTAAAAGGTAGGAACTCATTAACTTGGGATGAAAGAATTGAATATGATATTGAATATGTAGAAAATCAAACTTTTTTATTTGATATTAAAATTATAGTTTTAACCATGGTTAAGGTGTTTAATAAAGATGATATACATGGTCCAGAGAGACGGAAGAAAAACATTTAATAGATATAGTTGATTTTGTGTTTTTAACGAGGGGATTGATCAAGCTTGCTTAGAGGAGAAAATACATACATTCGATTAATGGAAGAAAGTGATGTACAACATAAAGTTGATTGGTTTAATGACGAGGAAGTTAGAAAAACGTTAAACGTTGAATTTCCAATTTCAGTAGTAGGAACTAAGAAATGGCTACATAATGTAACAACTAATAGCTTAAGAAAAGATTTTATTATCTGTTCTAGTGAAGATGATGAACCTATTGGATATTGTGGATTAGTCAATATTGATTTGAAGAATTCCAAGGCCGAGTCATACTTAGGGATTGGAAACAAAAAGTATTGGGGACAAGGACATGCATCAGAGGCTAGAAGACTCATTTTAGATTATGCATTTAATGAATTATCTTTAAACAAGGTATATTCGTTTGTATGGGCTGAAAATGAGACGATGCAACATATCAATAAAAAAGTTGGATTTATTATTGAAGGTAGACTTCGTGATGACGTATATTACCAAGGAGAATATCGAGAAAAAGTGTTAATGGGAATATTACGTTCTGAATATAGAAGATGATATAATTTTATAACCATTGATTTGTTGAAAGTAGGTAAAAGATGAATATATTAGTCACAAGTGTTGGACGTAGAGTGAAGGTTATTGAATACTTTAAAGAGACATTGTCAAAAGATAAAGGAAAAGTAATTTGTACCGATTGTGATCCTAATGCTCCAGCACTTTATTTTGGTGATTATCATGAAATTGTTCCACGGATTACAGAGAAAGAATATATTACGATATTAAAATCGATCTGTCTTAAATACAAGATTGATGCAATTGTTTCATTAATTGATCCAGAACTAGAAATATTAGCAGAATTTAAAAAGGAATTTGAAGCAATTAATGTACGGTTAATATTATCAAATTTAAACATGATACAAAAAAGCTTCGATAAGTATGAAACGTTTAAATATTTAAAAGATATAGAAATACCGGCTGTACCTACATATGTTGAAGTAAATGAAGTGAGGGAAGCATTACAAAGTGGTGCATATGAATTTCCTCTAGTTGTTAAACCGAGAAAAGGTAGTGCAAGTTTAGGAATAGAAATCATTAAAGATTACGATGAACTAAATAAAATCAGTACTAGAATTATAAAGGAAGAACTCATTATTCAACCCTATTACAAACATCGAGAATATGGCATAGATGTTTATATTGATATGTATAGTGGTGATTTAATAGATTTATTCATTAAGGAAAAAATACATATGCGTTCTGGGGAAACAGATAAATCTGTATCTATACATAATGATCATATAGTAGAATTAATAAAAAGTTTAGTGAGAAAATCAAACTTTAAAGGAACCATTGACATTGATTGCTTTGAATTTAATGGTAACTATTTCATATCTGAAATTAATCCAAGATTTGGTGGCGGTTATCCACACGCATTCGAATCTGGTTGCAATTTCATTGAATATATTATGAACAATATAAATGATGAATCAAATATGGAGTATAAGCAATATAAATATAATGAAAACACAATTATGTTGAAGTATGATAATGTGCTATTCAAAGAAAAATAGTCCTATTGTTTTACTTTATGAAGAACATACTCGGGAGTGAAAAACATGCTCTTTTTACCTTATTTAAGAGAGAAAAAGATGGAGCCAAGATTAAAAAAGGAAATTTCCTTTTACACTGGTAATGAAAAGGGCAATATCTTAGATTATCAATTATCAACATTTAATCAAATATGGTCTAAAATACAGAAGAATGTACCTTATTACAAGACACTAGTATTAGAAAATAAGGCTCCACAAACTATTGATACTTGGGAAGACTTTCAGCAATTTCCCATTATCGATAGAGGCTATGCTAGGGAAAATATAACTGACTTCTCAGATCAATCTAGAGAAGCTGATGCTTGGGTCACAACTGGTGGTTCCACAGGTACGCCTCTTAAATATCCTAGTTGGAGTGAAGAAGCTAAAGATTATGAACCAAACTTGTGGTACGCAAGAAGCTTCTATAATATAAGTAGATCTGATAGAATGTTTAGGTTATGGGGACATTCACATACTCTTGGAAGTGGATTAACTAAGTATAAAAAGATGATTGCATTTAAAATTGGCCATCCTTTTATTGGGTATAAACGGTTTTCAGCCTACGACTTATCAGATGATAAGTTATTGGAAGCAGGTAACCAGATAATTAAATTTAAACCCAATTATATAATTGGGTACAGTAAAGCTTTACGTATGTTAACAGATGTAAATAAACATAGACGTAGTGAATTTCATAAATTGAAGTTAAAGGCTGTAATCGGTGCAGCAGAAGGATTTGAAAAAGAAGAAGATAAAGACTTCATTGAGGATATATTTGGATGCCCAGTTGGACTTGAGTATGCTTCAATGGAAACCAAGATCCTTGCACACACACATCCTGATGGTGAATATAAATTATTGTGGAGAAATAACCTTGTAGAATGTGTCGACAAAAACGGCAATCCATCAGAGAGTGGGAGGATATTAGTAACATCATTATATCCTAGAGCCTTCCCATTAGTTCGTTATGAGTTAGGAGACATCATCTCTCATACACAAAAAGATAGTGAAAGTGTTTATGCATTTAAAAGAGTTCAAGGACGGGATAACGACTTTCTAATGCTAGATAAGGATACGCCTATCCACTCTGAGTCTATTACTCATGCTATTAAATTATCTGATCATATAATTGGGTATCAAATAAGGTATTCAACATACTTTAGTTACACATTATATCTAAAGGTAAATGATAATTTTAAGAATGGATCAATTGATGAAATAAGGAAAAGACTTAATCAGATCGATGACAGATTAAATACTATGGAGATAAAGGTAGTAGATAATTTGAAACAAACTTTAGCTGGTAAAACTAAGTGGTTAATGAAAGAGTGATTAAAGCATGACTGATAAGATAGATTTTATATTAACATGGGTAGATGGTAGTGATCCAGATTGGCAAAATGAAAAAAGGTATTTTACTAAAGATAACTCAGGAGATAATAGGGATATTCGTTTTAGAGACTGGGATAACCTACAATATTGGTTTAGAGGTATCGAGAAGTTTACCCCTTGGGTAAATACGATACATTTCATTACCTGGGGACACCTACCATCATGGTTAGATAAAGATCATCCGAAGCTAAATATAATTAATCATAAAGACTATATCCCCGAAAAGTATTTACCTACATTTAGTTCCCATGTGATTGAACTTAATTTCCATAGAATTGAGGGTTTAGCTGATCGATTTGTCTATTTTAACGATGATACTTTTATCATTAAGGAAATGAATGAAAGTGACTTTTTTTTACAGGGACTACCACGTGACATTGCAGTATTAATGCCTTCAATAAATAATTTTAGGAATTCAACTGGAACAATTGTGTCGAATAATATGGAAATTATCAATACGACGTATGATAAAAATAAAGTAATTAAAAAGAACTTATCTAAATGGTTCCATTTATCTTATAGAAAATACTTGATAAGTACACTTTTGATGATACCCTACAAAAACTTTGCTGGCTTTTTAAATCAACATCTACCTAATTCATTTTTAAAAAAGACATATGAAGAGTTGTGGGATAGTGAATATGAGGTGTTAGATAAAACTTGTCACAATAAGTTTAGAGATGGAAGAGACGTTAATCAGTGGTTGTTCAGATATAAACAATTAGTAGAAGGTAAATTCATACCACGAAATCCAAATATAGGGAGAACCTATAACTTGACTAATGATAATGATGATATTCTAAATGCAATTAAAAACCAAAAATACAAAATGATTTGTATTAATGATAATGATAAAGATCCAATTAAGAACTTTGAAAAGGAAAAAGATCTATTAATTGAGGTGTTTCAACAGATATTACCAGAAAAGTCACTTTTTGAACTATAATAATATAATGTATTTATAAATATGCGGGGATAGTATAATGCAAAGAATAAATAACGAAATAATAATAAATGAAGAAATTAGTAAAAATAATAAAGGTTATTTTTACTTTTCAACTTTAGCACTGATCCTGTTTTCTTTTTATATATCGACACAAAGTTGGTTATTCACTTTAATATTAAAATCTAATATGTTGCAAATAGGAATATTATTATTAATAATTACACTTTTGATTTTCAAGCCAACGAAAAATAAAACTATTAACTTTACCTTAACCCGTATAGACATATTATGGTCATTTTCTGTTATGTATATTTTGTTTGCTATCTATCAGGTTGGAATAATGCAGAATAATGATCTAATATTTGTTTATATATTAGGTTTAGTGATTTTGATTATAGCGAAACTTGAAATAAATAGATTTGTACCCGCCCTTAAGTTGTTGGAGATTACGTCTATTCTTTATGCAGTTACTACTATATTTCATTATTTATTTACTGATATTTTCCATTCGATAGTTTTTCCGTTTGTTTCATCGACTGTACAACAAAGAATGTTAGAACTGGTTAATTTGGGTTATTATCCAGGATTAGGATTCGCCCAACCATCCATGGCAGCAGCACCTATGGTTGTTGGTATAGGGCTCTATATTGCTAGGATTTTAAGTAATAGGGATGCAGTAAAGAAAATAGATATGTTTATGTTAATTATATTGTTTATAGGTCTTATTATGGCTGGAAAACGTTCGATTCTACTCTGGGGGATATTGACAGCATTATTCACTTATTACTTTTCTGGAGAAAAGGGTAAAAAGTTGATAAGAAGCATAAAGGTCTTTACATTATCTTTAATGAGTTTATTTATCTTGTTTTTAATAATGAATTACTTTGATACGGTACCATTTTTTTCGCGTATTGTCGGTACTATTGATGGTTTAATAGCCGGGGATGATGTTACTAGTGGTAGGACAGTTTTATATGATAGAGCTTGGGAGCTATTTAGGGAAAATCCTATATTTGGTATTGGATGGGATCAGTTCTTAGTGGTAACTTCAGGACAACTTCTTGCAAGAGATTTAACGGTTCATAATGTATATTTGCAAATATTGACTGAAATGGGGATTGTTGGGTTTGTGATAATTATAATTCCCTTTGCTTATGTTTACTTCAAGACAATTAGAACATTGAAAAAAGTCATAGATGACGATATGTATAATAAAAACTGGAGAATGGGAATTTCATTTTCTTTTTATTTTCAGACCTTTTTCTTACTATATTGTATATCGGAAAATCCTTTTTATAATGTGGTCTATATGTTCTTATATTTCTTTAGTATAACGATAGTAAACAGTTTTCATTCATTAAAATCAGAGTTCCATAGAGAGTAAATTAAGTTATATTAAAGAGGTGTTAATATTGAAAAAGATAGGTTTAATAACCTTAAATGGCTATGTAAATTACGGTAACAGGTTACAAAATTATGCTTTACAAGAAGTATTAAAATCATATAATTATGAAGTTGATACAATTTGGGTGATTATCAAAAAAAATAATCCAAGTGATTTCACTTTTAAGGATAAAGTTTATACAACATTAAATAGATCGCCAAAGGAAAACTATGAAAAGATTATAGATAAAATAAAAGGAAAATTAATTAAAAATAAATTAGCAAAGCAGAGAGAGGAAATTTTTAGAGAGTTTTCGGAACAATATATTCATGAGACTCCTTATAAAGTTTCCGAAGAGAGTATTCCGAAAGATATGGCAGATGAATATAATTATTTTGTAACAGGTAGTGATCAGGTGTGGAATCCATTTTTTAGAAAAGGTGATTCTACATATTTTCTTACGTTTGCACCAAAAGAAAAAAGGATAGCTTATGCACCAAGTTTTGGAACGGATAAAGTTCCTAATGATCTTATCGAAAATTACAAGAGTTGGATATCTGATATGGGGAGTCTATCTGTACGTGAAGAGGCAGGTGCAAAAATAATCAAAGAGTTAACAGGAAGAGATGCGCCAGTGTTAGTTGATCCAACTTTGCTTTTAACAAAAGAACAGTGGTTGTCTATAGCTAAACAGCCTTCAAATAAACCAAAAGAACAATTTTTATTAACTTATTTCTTAGGAGATACATTTAATGATTCTAAAAATCGAGTAAAAGAGATCGCAAAACAGAATAATCTTAAGATAGTTAATTTAGCACAACCGAAAGATAAAGTTCCTTACTTATCAGGACCAAGTGAGTTTATAGATTATATAAATTCTGCTGAATTGTTTCTAACTGATTCGTTCCATGGAGCTGTATTTGCAACATTATTAGAAACCCCTTTTATAGTTTTTAATCGTAGTGGGAAATTTCCTTCAATGAACTCACGTATTGATACTCTATTGAATACTTTTAAACTAAAAGATAGACATATAGACAAGATTGATAGTAATGAAGATATATTTGATGTTGATTATTCTCATGTGCCAAATATTTTAGAAATTGAGCGAAGAAAGGCATTTCAATATATAGAAGAATCATTAAGATAAATATAAATGAAGTTGGTAGGGATATTTGGTTGAAAGAAAGAAGTTGAAGTAATTGAGTCAATTAAGAGCAGGAGCACTGTTATCATATCTATCCATTTTTATATCTGTTTTGATAGCTCTATTATATACTCCATTTATGATTAGGATACTCGGACAATCTGAATTTGGTTTATACTCTGTAATAGGTTCACTAGCAGCCTATTTCAGCGTGATGGATATGGGGTTAGGGAATGCCATGGTAAGATTTACAGCAAGGAATAGGGCAGTAGGTGATACGAAGACTGAGTCTAAGCTAAATGGTTTGTTTTTGATGCTTTATGTTTTGATTGGGATAGTAACAATTCTTATTGGGTTAGCAGTCTATAATAGTGTCGATAATCTATTTGGCAATAACTTTTCTGATTCAGAATTAGCTAAAGCCAAAATAATGGTTGTTATTCTAATAATTAACTTCGCACTTTCTTTTCCATTATCTGTTTTTAATTCAATAATTAGAGCTTATGAACATTTTGTTGTAGATAAAATTGTTTCATTAGTTCGGATAGTATTATCACCACTTTTGATATTACCAATCATCTATATCGGTTTTGGTGCAATATCTATGGTGGTTATTACTACTGTGGTTAACATATCTTGTTTAATTTTTAATACATTTTATTGTTTTAAAAAATTAAATGTGAAGTTTTATCTAGGCAGGATAGATAAAAGTCTATTAAAACAAATTATAGGGTATTCATTCTTTGTGTTTTTAGGAGTAGTCGTAGATCAAATTTACTGGCAAACTGATCAAATAATACTAGGAGCAATTCGAGGAACAATTCCAGTTGCAGTATATGCAATTGCTATGCAATTTATCAAACTTTATATACAGTTCTCAACTTCCATAAGTGGTTTGTTTCTGCCTAAGGTATCTATGATGGTAGCAAGAGATGCTAGTAATAAAGAGTTAACAGACATGATGATAAAGTATGGAAGAGTTCAATATATAGTAGTTACATTTATATTGAGTGGTTTTATGCTGTTTGGATTACCATTTATAGAGTTCTGGGCTGGAGATAGTTATAAAAATGCTTATTATATAGTCCTTATAATCATGACCCCATTAACAATTCCTTTGGTGCAAAACATAGGAATATCAATATTATATGCGAAAAACTTACAGGGTTTTAGGTCAATTGTTTTAATTCTTATTGCTGTTACTAATGTAATTATTTCGATTCCATTAGCTAAATACTATGGTGGCATAGGTGTGGCATTTGCTACAGGTGCTACTCTTTTTATTGGGAATATAGTAATTATGAATATCTATTACGCTAGACGAATTGGAATTAATATGATTCTATTTTGGAAGAACATAGTTAAATTGACATCAGTTATATTGATTTCTTTGGTATTTGGACTTATTTTAAATATAACTATTCCCTGGAATAGTATAGGAATATTAATATTAAAAATAGCTATTTATTCAGTAGCTCATATTTATATTTTATATAAATTAGGTTTTAATGAATATGAAAATGCATTATTTAATTCCGTTAAGTCAAAAGCTATAAAGCCTTTGACTAAACTGGTTAAGAGGTAATATTCTAAGTAGCAAATGAAATATATAGTATGGGACGTGGGTTGATTGGATAATAAATTAAACGTATTATTGGGGACCGTAATAGAAAATGATTATTGCATAGGGTGTGGTGTCTGTTCTAGTGTTGCTAACTCCCCATTCACGATGGAATTAAACAAAGACGGGATGTATAGGCCGATACTTGTAGATAATGATAATGTTGAACAAACAAATATTAATATTGCTTCAGTTTGTCCATTTTCAAATGAGAGTAAAAATGAAACTGAAATTGGAAAAGAACAATTTAATTCTGACGATGCTGAATTTAATAAGCATACAGGTTACTACCTGAAAAACTATGCCGGTTATGTAAAAGAAGATACTTTCCGTGAAAAGGGATCCTCTGGTGGGATGGGAAATTGGATAGCTGCACAACTATTAGAAAAAAAGTTGGTTGATGGAATAATTCATGTGAAAGACGCAAAAAGTGACAAAAGCAATGTCTTATTTGAATATCAAATCTCCAATACATTAGACGAATTATCTGAAGGTGCAAAATCAAAATATTATCCAATTGAACTATCTAAAGTACTGGAGCTAGTAAGAGAAAATGAAGGCAAATATGCCTTAATTGGGATACCATGTTTTATTAAGTCTGTTCGTCTACTAGCAAGTCAGGACAAATTAATTAATGAAAGAATAAAATTCTTTATTGGATTAGTTTGTGGGCATTTAAAGAGCGATATGTTTGCAAAGTCAATTGGTTGGCAACTTGGAATAGAACCTGAAAACCTAACTAATATTAATTTTCGAAAAAAACTACCTAATCGTGCTGCAAATGATTATGGAGTGGAAGTAGAAGGATTAATTGGGGATAATGAAGTAATGATAGATTCGCCTACCAAGGACCTATTTACAACCAACTGGGGGCAGGGATATTTTAAATATAATGCATGTGAATTTTGTGATGATGTACTAGCGGAAACCGCTGATATCACGGTAGGAGATGCTTGGTTACCAGAATATAAGACTGATTATTTAGGTACAAATATCATTACAGTTAGACATCCTGAACTATTAAAAATAATTGAGGAAAATATACAAAGAGAAAACATCCATTTAGAAGAACTAACTCCAGAAAAAGTATATGATTCACAAGCAGGCGGATTTCGTCATAGAAGAGAAGGGCTATCACATAGACTGCATATTATGGATATTGAAGATAAGTGGCGTCCAAATAAAAGAGTAGAGCCAAGTGACAAATTAGATAAAAAGAGAAAAAGTATATACGAAAAAAGAATGGTTTTATCTCAAGAGAGCTTTAAGGCATATAAGCAGGCTGAAAAAGATCATGATTTTAATTTGTTTAAGGATTATATGGCACCTTTAATACAGGAGTATCATAATGTAATGAGACCATCGTTAATAAAAAGGGTAATTAATAAAATGAAATGGGATGTATTAGGGAAAGCGAAATAATCTTATTTTAAATTAATTAACTACTATACGAATTAATACTTGCTATAGGTTTGATATTTATTTAAAAAATAGGTATATAATACGATTATCATACGCTCCAGTATTAATATTGGAGCTTTTTTTGTATAATTAAAACGTAAGGGGTTTTTAGAGGAGGCACATTTATGAAAATCGCAGTCGCTGGTACAGGTTACGTGGGCTTATCCAATGCCGTTTTACTCGCACAACATCATGAAGTTGTGGCGTTAGATATTATAGAAGAAAAGGTTGACCTCATCAATAAGAAGCAGTCACCAATTGCAGACAATGAAATTGAAGATTACTTAGAAACAAAAGCATTGAATTTACGAGCAACAACAGATATTATGGAAGCTTTTACAGACGCGGAATTCGTTATCATTTCAACACCAACGAATTATGATCCAGAACAAAATTACTTTAATACAAGTAGTGTAGAAACAGTGATTGAAAATGTATTAGCGATTAATCCGGATGCAACAATGGTCATTAAATCAACGATTCCGGTTGGCTATACGAAAGAAGTGCGCGAGAAATTTAATACGGAAAATATTATGTTTTCACCAGAGTTTTTACGTGAAGGACAAGCTCTATTTGATAATTTACATCCATCACGTATTATCGTTGGAGAGAAGTCAGAACGAGCAGAACGTTTTGCTACTCTATTAGCAGAAGGTGCAGTGAAACAAAATATTCCAATGTTGTTTACAGATTCAACGGAAGCAGAAGCAATTAAATTATTTGCGAACACATACTTAGCAATGCGTGTATCGTTCTTCAATGAGTTGGATACGTATGCGGAAGTGAAAGACTTAGACACGAAACAAATAGTGGAAGGACTTGGTCATGATCCACGAATTGGTGATCATTACAACAATCCATCCTTCGGTTATGGTGGGTACTGCTTACCAAAAGACACGAAACAAATGCTCGCGAACTACGAAGGCATACCTAATAATATCATCCAAGCAATTGTGGATTCGAATGACACAAGGAAAGATCATATTGCTACAATGATTGCGGTGCGTAAACCAGAGACAGTCGGAATTTACCGTCTTACGATGAAAACAGGTTCAGATAACTTCAGACAATCTGCCATTCAAGGTGTCATTGAACGAGTGAAAGCAGCTGGAATAGAAGTAGTTGTCTATGAACCAGTAGTAGAAGAAGATGAATTTGATGGCTTACGTGTTGTGAAGGATTTCGAGGCGTTCAAACGAGTAAGTGATGTGATCGTCGCAAATCGTTTGTCGGAAGAAATTAAAGATGTGCAGGAGAAGGTTTATACGAGGGATTTATTTAGTAGAGATTAATTAAATATTTATCATGTAGATAGAAGGCCTGTTATGAAGCAGGTCTTTTTTGCTGATAAATTTAGGATGATTTAGGAAGTATTATAATAAAGGTTCCACTATTTGAGTTGCAAGATGTATGGGTGGTTAAATCCTACATTATAAAAATAGTAAATGAGTCTTTCTAACTCCGAAGTGATTATTGCGGAGCGAAAGCTCCAGTCCTGCGGAATTTAACCCCACCAAGCGCGAATAATAGCTCCATCAGTGCGGGAGCTGCTCCACTCTCCAACCATAAACCTTCAATTTAATAGTTACACTTGAAACCCTTTTGTGTAATGGTGACACATACTATTAATCTAGTATGAACTCATTATATAGGAGGGTTTATTTATGGTTAAATATCGCTTCTGTCGCTATTTCTTTTGTCATCTTCTTCATTTCCAACAAACCACCTTTATAAAATGATATTTGTTCTGTTTTCGTCATAACATACATAATATCTCGCTTCATGAATGATTTCTAATCATTTAATGAACATAAATTATAACGAATGCGTAATTGAAACTAGACACTGTCTATTGATCATTCATGACTATAACTTGATTGATCAGGGCATTTTTTTATTGATCTACTATATTCTGTTCGCAATTTTCACCAGTTCTACTATTTCTGTGTTTTTCTGATGGGAATGTTGTGTAATCATAGCGATATTTTGCATGCAATTCCAAGATCATCCGATATGTATCCATACTAAAAACCTTCTATATACTTAATGCTGCGTCGATAAATTATTGGCATGCTCATTTAGTACATAGGAGATTTTATTATGATTGGTAAATTACTCCGAGATCATTGGTAAAACGACCGCAAGATTGGTACAAATCAAATGCAATATTCAAGCAACAGGTGACAATGTATAAATGATAGTTTAGGAATGTACAATTGTACATTCT
The DNA here is from genome assembly GCA_026169505.1 of Pseudogracilibacillus sp. Classification (GTDB taxonomy): domain Bacteria; phylum Bacillota; class Bacilli; order Bacillales; family Amphibacillaceae; genus Pseudogracilibacillus. The sequence continues at coordinate 60,123 of JAPFCO010000118.1, read as the reverse complement.
TATCTTGATATTTATAACAATGTAACTTATTTTAAAAAAATAAATATAAAAACACAAGACATAATATCAGTGTGAGAGCGCTATTGATATGGGAATAAAACTATTCAACTTAAAAATCTATTACAATATCCTGATAACATACATTTTGTTTAATTGTATACAATTAAACAAAATGTATGTTATGATGTATTAAATTATTAGTTTTTCACCTTAATTCTGATTTTAAGAGGGGGGGATATATAATTCAATTAGAATTGAAAGCACTTTCAATACTGTTAAATAAACGAGGAGGGTTTAAATGAAGGCGGTAAAACTTAAAGGCATAATAGCAATATTGTTTATCTTTATTTTAGTAGGTTGTGGAACTGATCAGGATACAAAAAAAGGGGAAGATGGAGATCAGGAGTGGCCACATGAGAATACGACACTTATCCTTCCTTTCGATGCTGGTGGAAGTTTAGATAGTATGATGCGAGTCCTAGCAAAGGAATTGGAGCAAGAATTGGATACAACTATTCAAATAGATAATCGTCCTGGTGCAGCAACTGAGGTGGGGACTACAGCATTTCAAAATGAAAAGGATGATGGATCTGTTTTATTTGGAGGAACTCAATTATATCTAAGCGCAAGTATCTTGTTACAGGATGCTAGTTATGATATTGAAGATTTTTCAATGGTCAACATTGAACAATTTGATCCGATTACAATAACGGTTCATAAGAATTCCCCATATGAAACATTCGAGGATCTTATTGATGATGCAATAGAAAATCCGGGGGAAATCACTTACTCCACTGTACATGGAGGTCCGCTACATTTAACTGGAGTATTACTTGATGAAGAATTGGACACTTCATTTAAACCTGTATTCTATGAAGGTGGCGGTGAAATGCGTAATGCGCTTCTTGGAGAACATGTGGATTTTATGATTGGTAATGCACTCGGAGATAATGCGATTGCAGATAATGCAAGAGTACTAGCAGTAGCTTCAGAGGAAAAAATGGACTTATGGCCAGATGCTGAACCTATTAACGATGTATTAGAAAATTACGATGTGGAACTACCTTTAGTTGGTTCTGTTCGATTTTTAGCTACCCATGCTACATTTAAAGAGAATCATCCGGAACTATTTGAAATGTTAACAGATGCGTACGCAAATATTTTTGAAAGTGAAGAGTACCAGAGTTTTATAGAAGATAATAACGCACAAGAAGTTAGTGAGTTTCGTGGACCAGAAGAGAGTGATGAATTAAATCAGTCTTTACATGACTTACTAGATGAATATAAGGAGAATATGCAAGATTAACTATGAAAAAGCCATGATATAAAATGAAAATATATTCATGGCTTTTATATAAAATTCGAGGAACGAATTAGGAGGAGGGATTTTTTGAAAAAGCAAGGAAAGATATTTACCGTTTTTTCTCATAAAATTATTGTTGCTACGGGGATTCTGATCCTTACATTGTTATATTTTATTGATGTGAGTTCGTTGAATAACCCTGAGGATAAACTACTAGTGAATTCAGTAATATGGATAATTATCTTACTTTATCCAATAATAATATGGCAAGAATGGAGAGAGAAAAACAATAAAACTAGTGAAAAAGCAGGTATAACTGAACAACTATTAGACGACGTAAACCTAACGGATCAACAAGGAGAAGAATCTGATGACGAAGAAACTTCAGCAAGATTAAACAAAAGGATTTTTTACTTTATGTTGTCAACGTTTCTTTATTTAGTAATAATGAATTATTTAGGTTTTATAATAACAACAATTATATATATGCCAATTCTAATGTTGATTTTGGGTACAACATCCAAAAAGATATTAATTATTTTACCAATAGTGTTTACGATTCTACTTTATATATTGTTCAATAACTTGCTGGGAATTCCACTCCCACAAGGATTGTTGCTACAGGAGGTGTTTTAATTGATAGATTTACAGGCATTATTTGAAGGTATAGTTCTATTTATGGATTGGTTTAATTTTCTACTAATTATTTTAGGTCTTTTATTAGGAGTGATTTTAGGAGCTATTCCCGGTTTAACTGGTTCTTTAGGTATAGCTTTAATGCTTCCAGTTACATTTACAATGGACCCTTTACCTGCGTTCGTATTTCTAATTGCAATTTATACTGGTGGTCTATTTGGTGGAGCAATTACTGCGGTTTTGATAAATACTCCAGGTTCTCCAGCAGCAGTAGCAACAACTTTAGATGGCTATCCAATGACAAAGGCTGGAGAATCAGGAAGAGCATTAGGGCTTGCTGTCGCTTCTTCATCTATAGGTGGATTGATTGGGGGGATCGTACTTCTAATCATAATTCAACCATTAGCCTCTTTTGCTTTAAAATTCGGACCAACAGAAATGTTTCTTGTAGCGGTATTTGGTTTAACGATTATAGCCTCCGTTCAAGAAGGTGGCTTTACTAAATCAATGTATGCAGGTTTATTTGGCGTTTTGTTAGGAACAGTAGGAATGACAAGTACAGGTGCAATGCGTGGTACTTTTGGAAATGTATATTTGTTAGACGGAATTCCAATGATACCTGCTTTAATTGGATTGTTCGCGGTATCAGAATTATTCTTTTTAGCAGACAAAAATTTTGTAACTAAAAACACATCAAATCAAGGTTTAACAAAAGAAATGCTTAAAGGTATGAAAGAAGTTTTTAAGTACCCTTTTAATGTTTTACGTTCCAGTTCGATTGGTGTGTTCGTAGGTGCTTTACCGGCTGCAGGTTCAACTATTGCTAGTTTGTTAAGTTATAATGAAGCGAAAAGATTTTCAAAAAGTAAAGATAAATTTGGAAAGGGCAATCCCGAGGGAGTTGTAGCAGCAGAAACTGCTAATAATGCATCTGAAGGTGGAGCACTTGCAACAATGCTAGTTCTTGGAATTCCTGGGAGCGCCTCAACTGCAATGTTACTTGGTGCAATAATCATGCAAGGTTGGGTTCCAGGCCCACGTTTATTTATTGATCATAGTGTTATCTTATATGGTATTATTTTCTCTATGCTTGTTGGATTACTATTTTTGATTCTTATAGGTGGAGGAGTATCCCTAGGGGCAGGCCGAATAATAAATATACCTAATCGTATCTTAATTCCGATAATAATTGTATTTGCTTTAATAGGTGCATTTGCAACCCGTAATCTATTATTTGATGCATTTATAGTATTTATTTTTGGAATTATTGGTTGGTATTTACGAAGAAACAAATATCCAGTTATAGCTGTAGTATTAGGGCTTATTCTTGGTCCAATTGCTGATGGAGAATTAATAAAAAGTGTGCAACTTCATGGTAGTGAAACACTCACGGCGTTTTTCACCAGACCTGTAAGTCTCATATTAATTATTATTACCGTGGTAGGAGTATCATTACCAATAATTATGGAGCAATACAATAAAAAAAGAAAAGTTACCTAATACACTTACTTTACAAGTAGGGAGAAATAAGAATGGATACGATTGTGTTTTTATTATTTGCTTATGTAGGTGGGACAATTGGAATCAAATTAAAACTACCTGCAGGAGCTCTGTTAGGTTCAATGATATTTATAGGGATAATAAGTATTTTCAATCTCTATCCTTTAGAAGCTATATCTCCTATTTTACGAACTGCTTCAAAAATTGCACTAGGAATAATGATAGGGTTAATGTTCACTAAAGAAATATTAAATCTTCCTTTCAAACAATTATTAAGTTTTATTTTGGTAGGCTTAGGAAGCGTTCTTTCTGCTTTTATTATTGCAATAATTTTCAAATGGGTTGGATTTTTACCGCTTGTTACTGGTTTGATTGCATTTGCGCCAGGTGGAATAGCCGAAATGTTAACCTTAGCAACTTCAATTGAGGTGGATACACAAGCTGTGGTAATAATGCATATCATTCGATTTGTATTATTAATGCTAACACTCAGATGGATGTTAAAACTATTTGAAATGAAAGAAAAACTATTATGAAACAGAATATAAAAAAGATAGTTGTTGTTATTATTCTAGCATGTGTAGGTGGTTATTTAGGATTCATATTAAATTTACCTATGGGGGTTCTCGTAGGTAGTTTTATTGCGATAGCAACGGCTAAGATTTGTGGCTTGGAAGTCTTACCTATGGAAAAGAAATACAAGCAAAAGGTTCAAATGGTGATTGGTGGATTAGTCGGACTAAATCTACAACCACAAATTGGAACGTTGTTTTTAGAATTTTTAGTACCAGGTTTAATTGCAACTATCATTCATCTTATATTTGCATTTATAGTTGCTTTTATTATCTCTAGGCTTTTCCACTTTAGTTGGCTCACCGTTTTAACTGGCAGTATACCAGCTGGGATGAGTGAAATTTCAAATATAGTAGAGGAGATAAATGTGGATGAACAGGTTGTAATGTTGATGCACTTGTTTAGAGTTTCTATTTTAGTATTAGTTTTACCAGTAATGATTAAGTATTTCCTTATGTGATATATATTATTGAGCAGGATACTAACTAATTATAAAAAGGTTTCTGCAAATTAAATAAATCAGAAAGTGAGATGTTAAAATGCCCCAAATCACGGTGCCCTGTGTTGTTTATAGGGGAGGAACTAGTAGAGGACTATTCTTTCATGAAGGAGATTTACCAAAAGAAGAAGTATTAAGAGAAAAAATATTTTTAAAAGGCATTGGTGCGGAAGATCATTCACACGTTAATGGGCTAGGTGGTGGAACTTCTCATACTAGTAAGGTAGTTATTATAGATAGGAGTGAGCATCCTAATGCTGACGTGAATTATACATTCGTTCAATTAGGTATAGGCAGTACCATAATTGATTATGAAGGTACATGTGGAAATTTGATGGCCGCCGTAGGTGCGTTTGCAGTAGATGAAGGAATGGTAGATCTAGCAGAAGAAACAGAATCTATTATAGTTAAAGTTTGGAATACAAATATAAATAAGTATTTAAAGATAAAAGTTCCATTAGAAAATGGAAAAGCAAAAGTCACTGGTAAATATCATCTACCTGGTATTAGTGATTCTGGAGCAAAAATTACGGTGGATGTTGAAAAACCAGGGGGAGGAAAAACAGGGAAAACAATGCCTTTATCCCCCGAAAATACTTTATTACTAGGCGCGAAAAATTGTTCATATTCTTTTTGTGATATTGTAAATCCCTTTGTGTATGTGAATGCAAGCTCTCTTGGCTTAACAGGAAAAGAACTCAATGATGAAGTTGCAAATAACACACATGTAATGGAAACGCTAGAGGCTGTGAGGAAACATATAGCAGTAAAAGGTGGGTTAGCGGCTGATTTACAAGAAGCATTAAATAAATATCCTGCATTACCTAAAGTTGCTTTTGTAAGTGATCCTAAAGATTATAAGACATCTACAGGTAAATGGATTAAAAAGGAAGAATACGATATTTTAGCACGTATGGTATCTATGAAAAAGATGCATAGAACCTTTGCAGTTAGTGGATTATTGAATCTAGCTGGTGCCTCACTTTTAGATGGTACAATACCAAATAATATTTTCAAAGTAAATAATAATGATGATTGCCAAATAGTAAGAATTGGGCACCCAGAGGGAGTTATCTCAATTAGGGTGAAGAAAAGTAAAAACAAAGAAAGCATAGAGTATGTTGGTTTAGAAAGTACTGCTAGAAAGATAATATCTGGGACACTATATGTTCCACAATAAAAAGTTATAAATAACAATAAGGATGTGTTTGTATGAGTTGGTTAGTAAGAGATAAACAGAGGAATCCTATTAATATATTGAAGGAAGAATTAAAAACAAACAAGATAATAAAAATTCCAGGTGCACATGATGCTATGGCAGCATTACTTGCAAAAAAGGCTGGATTTTCAACAGTTTATTTATCTGGAGCGGCATTAACCGCAAGTCTTGGAATGCCTGATCTTGGTATTATTACTTTAACAGAATTAACTAATCGAACTAGAGAAATTACTCGAGCAACTGGAATGCCGATTCTAGTAGATGTTGATACAGGGTACGGTAGTATTTTAAATGTAACAAGAACAGTATATGAAATGGTAGATGCTGGTGCAGCAGCTATTCAGATTGAAGATCAAGAACTGCCCAAAAAGTGTGGTCATTTAAATGGAAAAAAACTTGTTACTAAGAATGATATGATTCAAAAGATCCGCGCTGCACGTGAAGCAGATTCCGATATTGTAATTGTAGCTAGGACAGATGCTTATGCAATAGAAGGATTAGAAAGTTCAATTGAACGTTCGAAGGCTTACTATGAAGCAGGAGCAGATGTTATTTTTCCAGAGGCATTACGGACGGAAGAAGATTTTAGAAATTTTTCTAGTCAGGTTGATTTTCCACTTTTAGCAAATATGACTGAATTCGGGAGGACACCTATGTTCACTGCTGAAGAATTTGAAGATATGGGATATAAAATTGTGATATATCCAGTAACTTCATTACGTATTGCGGCGAAAGCAATTGAAAATATGTATGAAGAAATTGCGAAAAAGGGAACTCAACAACACTTACTTAGTAAAATGCAGACACGTCAAGATTTATATGATACTCTCTTATATAATGAATATGAAAAATTAGACGAGACAATTGCAAAAACAAATTTAGATGATTTGTTTAAGTAATTTTATAAAATGGAAATTAAAGGCGGATTCGTATGAATGAGAATATAAGAAATATATCTACTAAGGATTATGTATATGAAAAGTTAAAACAGGGTATTATTGAATTAGCTTATGAACCCAACGAGCATTTAGTTGAAATAACTCTTGCAAAAGAATTAGGGGTGAGTAGAACGCCACTTCGTCAAGCGCTATATCGATTAGAATTAGAAGGTTTGGTAATTAAAAAGCCAACTGGTAGAATTAATGTTTCTCCTATGTCTGTACAGGAAGCTAAGGAGATATTTCAGGTTAGGGAAGTTATTGAAGGTTTAATTGCTCGGGAAGCGACTATAAATATATCTAATTCAGATGAATATGAAGCCATTATCAATAAGATGCAAGACATTATTTATTTAATGCGAAAAGCAGCAGAATCTAAACGTCAAATTGATGTAGTGTCCTATGGAAGTGACTTTCATAAATTATTGGAACAATATAGTAAAAATGTGACTGCTGGAAATATGTTAAATCAAATAAACAATCGAGTAGCTAGATATAGACGATTGGGTGCTTATAAGGATCCCAAGTACCCCTCATTTGTACCCGTAAAAGAACATGAAGAAATTTTGAAAAGTGTTATAAACAAAGATGAACTAGCAGCTGAAAAAGCTATGCGATATCACATTAAACGTAGTCTTCAAAATACAGTTTCAGCAATTTCTTATCTCTCTTTATAATAAACTATTCACTTTTATAATTAAAATAAAAAGCAGCCAACAACTCAAATGAATTTGAGTTGTTGGCTGCTTTAGTTATAGTTCCTAATTTATTTATTGTTATTACCCCTCATAGATTTTATGGGGTTCATATCGGGAGAATATGAATCAAAGATATTTATGTCCTTTGAAAAGTCATTTCTCATGTTTGTTACATAATTTGACTTTGAAGAATCAACTCCGATTAGAAAGTTATTTGACAGATACCCTTTTGGCTTTAAATCATTAACTTTTGCTTGTAAAGCCTTGGCTAGTTGTGATTGCTAAACTAAAGTAGACAGATTTTTGCTAGATAAGAAAAATATTTATTAACTAAGAATATATCGTTTCCATTGTTTTTACCAAAGAGCGACAAGGAATTTACGACCCTTTGCGAACCTGTTTATCAATTCATAAAAAGTCGAGTATTTTGTACAGTATGAGCTAGCTGCACTGGGTTTTGAGCAGATGCTAGGGCGGAAAGAGTGTCTCTGATTAATAAAACACACAATAATAACCAGCCATTGGAATATTATCGTTCCAATGGCTGTAATTATGAACCAGTTGTGCAACTTTGCTAATTAGCACTTGCCATCATAAAGACACATGTTTATCATTTAATAGCCGTCTGAACTCTTTAATGATATGGTCATTGATTTGTTCACCTTAGCTCCTCAAAAGTCCTCAGCTGATTTATTCCATTGAAAATATGATCGATAAGTTATATTTCTCCAAACTTCTTTTATATGGGATTGACATTTAACCTTTGTCTCATGGAATATTGCATTAATCTTTTTATCAGGTAGACCTATGTATTTTTCTTTATTGAATTCTTAAAGTCTCTTATTCCATGATTATTAAGGTAACCTTCATATGTAGAATTTAATGTGTTACTAAGTCCCTTTTTTAAGGATTTAACAAAATATGGGTAATGTGAAAAGTCATTTATCATATCGACCATTAACTTTCAATCCATTCGTTTAACTTCTAGCGTCATAGAAACCTTCTCAGAATTAAATTCTAAGATGATTATCCCACCTGTGACCAATGATTAAAACGTGTATTCTATATCACGTTTACCTATGACTTTTTAAATATAACAAACAAAATATATTCTAAAAATAAAAAAAGCTTGAATATTTTTCTAGAGGTGTATATACTAGAACAAATAGAAGTAATAATACGTTATCACTATTTGATAATACAGGGGGTTAGTTGTAACATGAGTGCAGAAAAAACGCTTGATATATTAGATTTATTTAGTTATACAAATGATGAACTAAGTGTTTCTCAAATTTCTGAAATGCTTAATCAGCCTCGAAGTTCTGTCTATAGATATGTAAGGTTATTACGAAAAAAAGATTTATTAATAGAAAGAAAAGAAGGATATTATTCATTAGGATATAAATTTTTAAAATATTACCGTATTGTCAAAAATAAAACTAATTTAAATTTAATTGCTGAAAAGTTTATGAGAGATTTAACTAAAGAATTTAATGAAGTAGCAATGTTATTGGTTTACTCAAATTTACAAACTGTTTGTCTAGCAACTACGAATTCCGACAGTGCTGTAAAGGTAGTTTCAGAGCCGGGAGAAATAGTACCACTTTATGCAGGAGGATCATCGAAGGCATTATTAGCATTTTTGGATGAATCTGTTGTTGAAGAGTTATATAAAAATATTGAAATTGTTAAGTATACAGAAAAAACTATAACGAGCTTATCCGAAATGAAGAAGGAGTTGGTTGAGATTCGAAAAAAAGGTTATGCAACTTCTAGTGGTGAACTCTATGAGGGCGTGACTGGTTACGGGGTACCAATTTTTAATAGTGATAATAAAATTATTGCTTCATTAAGTATTTCAGGTTTGAATTATAAAATGAAAAAGTTAAATAAAGAGTATCTAGTAGAACAACTAAAAAATGCTGCAAAGGAAATTCAAAGCTATTTATAAAATTTTCAAAATAAATGAGATAGATAAATGAAGTATGAGAATGTTATGGGAAAAGTTGTAGGTGCTAAGGTATTCAATGGCGAAATAGGCATGAAAATTGAGAGAATAGTATCAGGATATAACAATTTAAATTCGGAGACTATCGAAGAATATGAAGAATCACTTATATATCCAAGTTTTATTGATGGCGATGTTCATTGTTTAGTAAACCAAATGAGGGGGTTTATAAATACATCAATATCAGCAGCTGCTGGTGGTATAACAACCCCGTTTGGCCGTTTTGTTTCAAGCCATACTTAAAAAAGTATCACAACTTTGAAAGCGCAACCACGTTTTGAATGCCTATTATATGAGGGGATAGGTAGAAAGATTACTTTATTAACAATAGGTCAAAGTCCACGACCAGATTTATTTAATCTATTTATAAAAATATTTAGATATTAATTATATATTCATTTCAAAAATTAATCCCGTAATTATAAATGATGACATTAAGTCATTATTAAAAAAATCATGCGAATCAATAGAACCTAATGTAATTGAATTACCAAGTGGTGCAGGTCACGAAGCTAGCCGAATGTATGTCCTTTTGGCATGATATTCATTCGATGCGCAGACGGGCGTAGTCATTGTCCTGAAGAATGGATTGAAGCAGAGGATTTAGCAAAAGGAACAGCTGCGTTATTAAATGCAGTTCAAGTTTTTCAAAATCGACAACATCCTTTTAATGTTTAAACATTCGAGAACATGTAGCAAATAAATTTACTTTTAAGGGGGATTACATAAATGGATTTAAAGATTGAAGATAAAAGTGTTCTTATACTTGCTTCTAGTTCTGGGCTAGGAAAAGCAGGAGCTATTGAATTTGCTCGTGAAGGTGCTAAAGTCATGTTGTTTAGTAGAAATGAAAATAAAATTAAGCAAACAATTGAAGAAATCAAACAAATAACTGGAAATAAAAATATTTACTACACTCTAGGTGACATAACACGTGCAGAAGACATACAAAATGTTGTGAGTAACACAGTTGCAAAATTGGGAAGTATTGATGTTTTAGTTAATAATACTGGAGGACCTCCAGCTGGAGGATTTACTAACTTTTCTGATGAGGAATGGCAGAAATCTTATGAACTTGTGTTGCTTAGTATAATTCGTTCGATACGCGCCGTGATTCCTTATATGAAAAATCAAGGAGGAGGAAGAATTCTTAACTCAACTTCTTCATCAGTTAAAAGAGTAATTGATAATTTAATTTTGTCTAATACTTTTCGTATGGGTGTAGTTGGATTAACGAAAACTCTTTCACAAGAATTGGGACCTTATAATATTCTTATCAATATAATTGGACCTGGAAGAATAGAAACAGAAAGAATAAAACATCTTGATGAGGTTAATGCAGCAAAAAGAGGCGTCTCTTCAGAAGATATTAATAAAGAAAGTTTATCTCGAATTCCGCTAGGGCGCTATGGTACTCCAAAAGAGTATGCAAAACTAATGGTGTTTTTATGTTCCGAAGCAAACACCTATATCACAGGCCAAACAGTTTTAGCGGACGGGGGTTTAGTTAAATCGTTTTAATGTTGATGTAAAGATAAAAAGACAGGTATTATTCAAATGGTTTTATTTAGTTAGATATATACAAATACTGTAAGCGCTATCTTTAATCTGAGCAAAAAACAAAATGATAGAAAGGAGGTTTGGTTTTGTGAATACGATTATCTATGCTAAAGGACTTATTGACGGAACGGGGGGTGATATTAAAAATGACGTAGCTGTTTTTATTGAAGGGAAAAATATAGCAGATATAAAATACAACTTTTCAATAAAAAACAAGAGCGTTTACAACTATAAAATTATTGATCTCACACATAATTATTTATTGCCAGGTTTTGTAGATAGTCATAGTCATGGACCGACTAGACCAGGAGAAGGTGACCAAATTAGTCAAAACAAAGTCTCTCCAGTAATGAGTACTTTGCGTTCTGTGAAAAATCTCAACACTTCAATAAATTCAGGCGTAACAACTATGAGGATTATGAACGCAAATGATGATCTAGATGTGTATTTACGTCAAGGGATTAATACAAAGGAAATAACAGGTCCAAGATTATTTATAAGTGGGGGAGCTATAAAACCGACTAGTCCAGGAAGTTATAATCATGTTGATTCTCCTGATGACATCAAAAAATCAATCAAGAACAGCGTGAAAAAAGGTGCAGATGTGATAAAGATTTTTTGTGATCCGGGAAATTATACTCGTGATGAAATAAGACTTGCTATAGAAGAGGCACATAAACATAACTTACCTATATCAGCACATGCGTTAACTGAAAAAGAAATTCGAATTTGTGTAGAGGAAGGAGTAAATAGTATAGAACATGGGGGAGAAATAAGTGATAATATATTAGATTTAATGAAAGAAAAAGGAGTCTATTGGGTTGCTACTAATTCAATATTTTATCATCCATCGGGATTACCAAATGTTGATTATACTGTAAGTGCAAAAGGAACTAATCAAGCTGAAAAAGAAAAGAAACTTCTTTTAAATGCTGCAAATCAAATAGATAAATACATTAAAAAAGGAATATATAAAAACGTAAAGTTTGCATGTGGAACTGATAGTATGCACGGGTTATTTCCATTTGAAATAGAGTATTTAGTAGAGAAGGGTTTACCACCATCAGAAGCAATTAAGGTAGCTACAAAAAATGGAGCTGAATTATTAAGAGCAGACAGTTACCTAGGAACTTTAGAAATTGGAAAGCAAGCTGATATAATTTCGGTTCCACAAAATCCTTTAGAAAATATATCAACTTTATGGAATGTTAATTTTGTCATGAAAGAAGGATCTATTTTAAAAAAGGGGCGATAAGCTATGAAAAATACAATTAAAATTATGTTGTCTTTAGTATTATCTTTAGGAATATTAACTGCGTGTGGTGAAGGTAGTGATGATAAAGTCAAAGAAATACAAGATAAAGGTACTATAACTATTGCAACAAGTGGAAATAACCCGCCAACCATTTATCCTAATGAAAAAAACGAATTAGTCGGACTTGATGTTGACTGGGCTAATCTCATAGCAGATGAGTTAGGTGTTGATGTAGAGTGGAAGGAAATGGATTTTAAAGGGACAGTACCTTCAGTTAAATCTAAACAAGCTGATATGGCAATGTCAGGTATTAGTGTAACAGAAGAAAGGGAAAAAGAAGTTGATTTCACAGAATATTATGCTTTTGAAGATGTTATAGCAATTTATAATCCTGATCTAGTTGACGATATTAATGGCCCAGAAGATATAGAAGGTAAAATTGTTGGGGTTGTTGCGGGATCACATAATGGAGAGGCTCCAGCTGAAGAAATTGGAGGATATAAAGACCTTAAGACCTATCCAAGTCTACCAAATGTTTTTGAGGATTTAAAAAATAAGAGAATAGATGTTGCTCTTACAGGGAGAGTTGTTGGTGGTGATTGGATGTTACGAGAAGGTAATGAGAAAGGCTATGTAATCAGTGAAGACGGTTACAGTGGTTCTAAGATTTCAATTGCTATTAGTAAAGAAAATGAAGAACTTACAGAAAAAGTATCTGAAATAATTAAGCAAGCTAAAGATGATGGTAAATATGAAGAACTTGCAAAAGAACATACAGGAGAAGAGTTTGTGGAATAATTAGATATACTAAAACACGTTGAATTTAAGAGAACGAAGGAGAGTGGAAAATGTTTGACTTTGAAACTTTAATAACGTATCTTCCAGCTTTACTGAAAGGTGCGTTAATTACTTTAGAATTGTCAGTTATAGTTATAGTTCTTGCGAGTATTACTGGAACTGGAATGGCATTAATGCGAATTTCTGAAAGGAAAACTATTAGAAATATTTCTTCTGTATATGTCTGGATATTTAGAGGAACTCCTCAACTGCTTACGTTGTTTTATATCTATTATACTTTTCCACACATAGGAATTGTAATACCTGCATTTGCTGCAGCAATTATAGGATTAACTTTAAATTCAACAGCTTATTATGGAGAAATTATACGTTCAGGGATTGAAGCTATTCCTAAGGGACAAATAGAGGCGTCTATCGCCTTAGGCATGTCTTATTCACAAATTTTTAGAAAAGTGGTATTTCCACAAGCTGTAAGAATAATAATACCACCTTATATTAACAATTCTATTCTTCTTTTGAAAAACACATCTCTTGTATCCGTGATAACTGTTTCGGATTTAATGCTAAATGCGGAAAAAATATATAGTGCAACATATCGTCCAATTGAAATACTTTCAGCAGCAGGGGTGATTTACCTAATTATGACTAGTGGGTTAATGCTTCTACAATCTTGGTCAGAAAAGAAACTATCATACTATAGTCGGTAAAAACTATTAATAAGAATGATAAGAAAGGAAGTTTTTAAATTGAGTTCAATTTTACAAATTAAAAATCTAACAAAAGCATTCAATGATAATACAGTTTTGGACAAGATAAATTTAGAAGTTAACAAAGGTGACGTTATAGCAATAATAGGCCCAAGTGGTACAGGAAAGAGTACCCTACTGAGATGTATTAATTTATTAGAAGAGCCTACCGGAGGATCAATAATTATAAATGATAATGAGATTAAATCTCTTTCACCTAATTCTAGGCCGCGTCTTTATGATAAAGAAATAGCGAAACTACGTAAAGAAACCGGTATGGTTTTCCAACAATACAATTTATGGCCTCATATGAAGGTTATAGATAATCTGATTACAGCGCCAATCTTAGTAAAAAAAGAAACTAAAAAAGCAGCTACTCAAAAAGCGGAAGAAATGTTGAATCTAGTGCAGATGAAAGAGAAAATGAATGCATATCCCGCAAATTTATCAGGAGGTCAACAACAACGTGTTGCGATTGCCAAGGCTTTAGTTATGGAGCCATCTGTTATGCTTTTTGATGAAGTTACTTCCGCTCTAGACCCGCAACTATCACGCGAAGTTTTATCTGTAATGATAAAGTTAGCAAAAGAAGGAATGACTATGATTATTGTAACTCACGAAATGAAATTCGCTGAAGAAGTAGCTAACAGAATTATATTTATGGACAGTGGGAAAATAATTGAAGACGGTCCTCCACATCAAATATTTCATGAACCAAAAGAAGAGAAGACTAAACAATTTGTGCAAAATCTTTAGAAATGTCTTTGTTTAAAGACTTTGGAATATTTATAAGGAGCTGTTAAATATAACTATAGTGATCAATAATAAACTTTTAAAACCTGGTCAAAAAACTACTTATTTAAATAAAATAGGAACACGTCATGACGGTACCTATATTGGAGTTCCCTTAATGGCAATTCAAGGGAACTATCCAGGACCTGTGTTAGGTATGGCTACAGGATTGCATGGAGATACCTTCGAGGGTCCAGAAGCATTAAAGCAGTTATTTAACGAAATTGACCCTAATAAATTAAAAGGAGGAATAATACTTACCCCCCATGCTAATATAAATGCATTTGAAGTAGCGAATCGTGTTGGTTGGATTGATTATTTAGATATGAATAGAAGCTTTCCTGGACAAGAAAATGGTTACGTGACTGAAAAACTGTCTTTATGCCTAATAGAAAATATTATTCAACAAAGCGATTATTTTATTAATTTTCAAGGGGGAGGAAAGAATTATGATTTACACAGTTATGTAGGTTTTTTCGAAAGCGAGCCTAATATAAAATCTTCACTTGAATTTGCTAAGATTTTTGGAATACCAACTTTATATAAATCGGTATCTTTTTCAAATGTTTTACGCTTAGAAGCATACAAGCGTAAAATTCCATCACTTTTAGTAGAGTCCGGTGGAGAAGGCCGATGTAATGATTTAAAAGTAGAGCAAATAAAAATTGGAATTATGAATGTTCTAAATTATTTGGATATGAAAAGCACCCAAATCAGTAATTTGCCTGAAACTTATACACTCACCCGCTCACCAGATGACGAGAAAGAATTTATCCATTCTCCTGCTAGTGGTATTTTAAAATCTTATGTGCAGGTGGGGGATTATGTAAAAGCAGGAGATATAATAGGTACAATTTCAGATGTGTTTGGTAAAGTTTTAGAAACAATTAGAGCGCCAAACGAGGGTATGGTATTAATATCCCGAACAATACCTTCTATAAATATTGGAGAATGGATCTGCGCAATAATGAAAGTGGAAAAAACATTTAATTACTCACATAAGGGGGTGTAGTAATGACTGTTCTCATAACAGGTGGAAGTGGATTTATCGGATTAAATATAATTGAACAATTTATTACAGAAAGAAGCGTAGTGGCGATTGATGAAAACCAACTTCCACATCAAGCCCAAAAAAAATTTAAAAAAAACAATTTTCAATTTATAAGAACTTCTATAAAAAACAAAGAAAAAATAGCTTCGATTATTAAAGATTATTCAATTACAATTATTATTCATGGAGCTGCTCTTGCTCCAGGTAAGTTATCAGAGCACATAAACATAAAAGAAACCATGGACATTAATTTAATGGGAACGATAGATATGTTAGAGTTAGCAAAACAATATAATATCAAAAAATTTATCTACTTAAGTTCGGCATCAGTTTATGGTAACAAAGAATCTAATTTACCAAATGATTTTCTTGAAGAAGAAACTATTCCACTTCCTAAGACGATATATGCTATCAGTAAATATGGGGGAGAAACGGTAGCATTGAGATATAAAAAGTTATTTAAAATGAATGTTACTGTCGCTCGTATTGGTATTGTTTTTGGTCCATGGGAGTATGATACAGGTGCAAGAGAAACTTTAAGTGCCCCTTTTGTTACTACTAAACTTGCTATTCGAAAAATAAAAGCTTTCATTCCGAATTATGGAAACAGAGACTGGTTATATAGTCGAGACGTAGGGAGAGCATTGCTTAGTATTGTTAACCATAGCCGTTTAACTTACGACATCTATAATATTAGTTATAACAGCAAATGGTCCATAAAAGAGTGGTGTGAAAAACTAACTAAACAATATCCAGGTTTTGAATTTGAAATTGTCAAAGCACTAGAGGATGCTAATGTGTCTTTACACTCTAAGACAGACCGGCCCAGTTTATCTATTCAAAGATTAGAAAAAGACATTGGATTTATTCCCAAATATGGATTGGATGAAGCCTTTTCTGATTATGTAACTTGGATAGAATCTTATTCATAAGAGTGACATAAGAATTGATTCTATTTATAAAAGAGAGGAATTTGTAAAGTGAAATATGAACTTGTTTTAAAAGGAAAAATTGTTCAAGAGGATAAAGTTTTTTTAGGTCAAATAGGAATAAATAATGGTAAAATAATGAAAGTATCCTCAATAAAAGAAGAGCTTTTAGGAAAAGAAAAAATTGATTATGGAAATAATTATATATTCCCTGGTTTTATTGATACGCATGTTCACTGCTTTAGTAATCCAGAAGAAGGAATTACAAAAACTAGTAAACTTGCAGCAGTAGGTGGTATAACCACCTTTATAGATATGCCTTATGATTCACCAATTCCTATAACAAATGTAAATAGATTCGAAAAAAAAGCAAATTTAGTAAATAAAGAATCAGTGATTGATATAGGATTATGGGGTACCATAACTAAAGAAAATGGGACATCGAATTTAAAACCATTAATAAAATCAGGTGCAATCGCATTTAAAATGTCAACTTTCGAAACAGATGAAAAACGCTTTCCCCAAATACCTAATTATGAAATTGTAAAAACTATGGAAATTTTAGCAACTACTAATACACTAGTTGCTTTTCATTCAGAGGATAATGATCTTGTACAATCCCTTATAAAAAAACATTTAGCAGAAGATAAAGTATATCCGCTTGCTCATGCAGAAACTCATCCTGCATATACTGAAGTAATATCAGTGTTAAAACTTTTGGAGCTAGCCTATTGGACTAAAGCTAAATTGCATATAGTTCATGTAAGTCATCCAAGAACTTTGGATATAATAAATATATTCAAAAAAATGGGAGTAGATGTTACAGCTGAAACATGCTACCCTTATTTACTACTTAATACAAACGACTTAGATAAATATGGTCCGTTTGCTAAAATGAGTCCCCCTGTTCGTTCAGCAGATGATGTTAAAAGGATGTGGGAACATTTAAAGCAGGGAAATATTGATTTTATAACGTCTGATCATGTCTTTTGGGATAAAATAGACAAAGAAAAAGGAATAAACAATATTTTTGAAGCACCTGCAGGGTTACCTGGATTAGAAGTAATGATACCATTAATGTTTGATGCAATGGTCATCAATAATAATTTTACTCCAAGTGAATTTTCGAAAATCATGTCGACCAATCCTGCGAACAGATTTGAGATTCTAAATAAAGGAAAGATAAAGGAAGGATATGATGCTGACTTCACTATTATTGATCCTAATAAGAAATGGGAAATAAGTTCAAATACACTCTTATTCACTAACTCTAAACTACTTCCCTTTAACAGAAAAAATATAAAAGGAAAAATTAAGAATACATTTGTAAGAGGGGTTTCTGTCTTTGATGGGAAGAAAGTAAATGTACAACCAGGTTTTGGAAATTTTATCCATAAATAAATTAATGAAATCGTCTTCTCGCTAGCGCTACATTACTTATATATGATGATTCTAGAGACTTAGAATCATCAGTAACTTCCTGTTCATAAAAACCTTTTACAAGGGAGGGGGCAGAACCCCGTTCCACCTATTATCATTGGCTTTGGCAAGTGTTCACCCACTAATCTTTCTATGCCAACCACGAGGTTCAAATTGAGGACAGAAAATAGTCGATACATGCTGATGTCGCACTTCTTAAAGTAAGACATGGGGAAGATCTATCTCTTTTTTTTTTGATCCACTTCAGATAGGGAAGTGATTCTCCAAGGGCTAAGTAAGAATTATTGATGCAATCTGCTACGTTCTCTCATAGATATATACAGGTATATTATATGAATAATTGATTACAGCTAATAAAATGTATCATCCTTGACAGCGTTTTTACCACTTCATAACTTCTGGAAGTTCGTAGACGAGGAATCATAGTTCAGAAACAATAATGTTATACAAATTTGACTGATTTTCATAAGATCGATCTTCCGTAAACGTGATATTGTTGAAAGAACCTGTAATGAGCACATTAAATGCCCAGATGCTTTTGGGCATATTTTATTTGTCTCTATTTCGGATGTGAATGTTTATCACAGTCAGTCAACAGATGAGCGGCAGGAAATGGTTATCATTTTTGGTAATGAAGTATTAGTATATGGTATTGGTTATTGGTTTGAATAACTGAAGCTGGAAAGTGAAGTGTTTTGATCTTTATGAATTATTAGTTATAATTCAGGGAATGGAAGGGTGATAAATTATGAGCTCAAACAAAGATAATATATATACTGGAGTTAACACGCGTACGCTTTATCAAACACCAGGAGGAAGAGTATTCAAATCACTGGAAGAGCTTGATCAAGAGTACGATATCGATGCAAGCGTATCGGATTTCGAATCCATAATGAACCGGTTCGTTAGCGATAGCGCTAGTACTCGAGAGGAACTTGACTGCACACTAGACATTGCATATGGGCCCACAATAGCTGAAAAACTCGATGTTTTTCATGGAGAACCAGGTGGTCCAGTAGTGGTGTTTATCCACGGTGGTTATTGGAGAATGGCTACAAGCAAAGAATTTAGTTTCGTCGCACGGGGCCTTGTTTCCCGAGGGGCTACTGTTATAATCCCTACATACGCTTTAACACCTAGTGTCACAATGGATGAAATTGTTCGCCAGCATCGTGCAGCTATTACTTGGGCGTATAATCATGCGGAAGAATTCGGAGCAGACCCAAAACAATTGATTGTTACAGGCCACTCGGCGGGTGCTCATGGAGTCGCAATGGTGCTAGCAACCGATTGGGAGAATGACTACGGATTACCAGCGGATATAGTTCAAGGTGCATGTGCTATAAGTGGACTATTCGACCTACAGCCTTTACCGCACACATTTGTGCAGCCGTCCCTTCAGCTTACTTGGGATCAGATTTTGCGTAATAGCCCGATTCTCAATTTGCCAAAATCTGCTCCACCGCTACTGGTAACAAGAGGTGGGAAGCAGACTTCCGAGTTCTTACGTCAGTCGGATGACTTCTACGCCGCATGGCAAGCTTCCGGGCTGCCTGGCGAGTATTGGACCCAACCTGAGTGCAATCACTTCGATGAGCTGTTTCCACTTGCTGAATCTGACAGTGAACTTACCAATAAAATTATACAACTTGCTAGCAATTGATCATACTTGTTATGGGAAATTGTATAAGGAGAAAATCGCAATAAGTTATTACATGATATACATTAGCTAGTGGTATGGGACAAGGTCAAGCAAGATTACCATGAAGGAAAGTAATTAACTAACATATTCTGTCATATTCTGTGTGAAATGCTGACTTTTACACTTCATGAATAGCCAACAGAAGCTTTAGCAAAATAACTAAGGTGTTATTTTGCTTTTGTCATTACTCCACGATTGGACGCGATTCTGGAGGATCATAAGCCTAATTCCTTGTTCAAGATACGGAGGGATTAGGCTATTTATATCGTTCAAAATGCTTAACGTTGTAAATTCGCACTTTCTTGATGTTATCCCATTGGTTAACTCGTTGGCAACGGGTGGTAAGTATTGCGGTAATCGCTGGTAAAACATGGAAGAAGTGGTGCATTACTATGGCCGTAATCATGTGATGACAGCCGATGAAATATACCACTATTGATAGATTTTTTACCACTATCATTTCAGTTATTATGAACTACTTTACCATTTCTATGGATTATTGAAATAGTTAATTCATTCAAATAATTATTTAATAACATTTTAGCGAATTGCTATTAAGGTACAAACAGATTATAGAAAGTTAGGCTAGTGCGAACAGGAATTGGGTTTTATGTTACTTTAAATGACTTTATCGTTTCGGTGCTCTATATCCAGCATTCACTGCTTCTTCTATTGAAGAAAAGCCTTGCACTACGTTTGTTATTCGATCGTAGTAAGTACTGACAGGAACATGGTAAATACCACTTTAACTCTCTTTAACATCACACTTGATTATTGCGGAAAAAATAGCCCCTTGTGCGAAATTTTGAGCCAGTCATTGTGGAAGATAGAGCCAATAATATAAATCAGAACAACCTCTTGGGAGCAATGACAGAATTATATCAGGAACAAGGGGGTAATAACGCATATCAAAGCATGGATTTTGATGATTGTTTCAACTTTTTGGTAGATTATGAGTATGATCGTCGTAAATCTAATAAACTCGAACGACTAATTAAACAAGCAACATTTAATGATCTGACAGCAGCTACTGAAGATATAGAATGTCATCCTGATCGCAATCTAGATGAGAACTTAATTCTAGAGTTAGCAATAGGAAACTACATTCGAAATCACCTTAATATTATATTGATGGGGGCATCAGGAAACGAAAGGAAATGGATATCGAATGCCTTTGGAGTTCATGCGTGCCGGCAACTTCAAAAAGTAAAGTATATCAGATTACCAGAGTTATTAGATGAATTACCTGTAGCAAAGTATGAAACCGATGATAGTTTCCGTAAGCTCATCCAAAAATATAAGAAGATTGATTTATTTATTGTATCGTTCACGACTCCCACAAAATGCTAGTGGATGGTGAAGATTCAATAAGAGAACGTTATGGATTGGGTGCAATGAAATGATTCCTGAAAAAGCTGAAAATCGCATAGCGAAGTATTTTTTCCATAATTATTTACCTGATGAAATGATGATGGAGATAGTAGATAAACTATTATCACCCTGTATATGCACAGAAAAAGAGAATTTAGACTTTGATGAACCCGTACGTGGGGACTGGAAATTTTAAAAGACCAGTTAGAAGATAGAAGATTTAAATGAAATAACGAGCTGTTGGGATTTGCCATCCCAATGACTCGTTATTATTTTGTCCTTTAAAAACCAAGTGGCTCTCTCTTACGCACTCACTGTGTCTATTGTCCGCAAACGGTGGTTCAAAGCTCAGCACAGCTGGCTCAATCCGTCCGCAATACTCATTGTTGTTTTCTAGCAAAGTTTACCTTGTTTCTCCACTTAATATGTTTTAT
This sequence comes from Pseudogracilibacillus sp., assembly GCA_026169505.1. Lineage (GTDB taxonomy): Bacteria > Bacillota > Bacilli > Bacillales > Amphibacillaceae > Pseudogracilibacillus. The sequence continues at coordinate 38,671 of JAPFCO010000118.1, read as the reverse complement.
AAAACGAATATTCTGAAAAGGCATTGACTTCTGAATACTTAAGCAATATAATAATTGTTATAACGTTATATTACTGGTTATAACAAAATGTAAGTTGTTACTGAAGGAAAAGTGATTTAGGTGAAGAATTAATCAATAAAATTAAGGAGGACAATATATGACAAATAACTTTGGTCCTTTATCTGGATTGAAAGTATTAGATATAGGTACTACTATAGCTGGTCCAATGACAGCTACCTTTTTAGCAGAGTTTGGGGCTGAGGTAATAAAAATTGAACATCCAGAAAAGGGAGATGATTTGCGATCATGGCCTCCAATGAAAAATGATACTTCTTTATGGTGGAAAATGACAGCTAGAAACAAAAAACTTATTACTTTAAATCTGAAGAAAGAAGAAGGGCAAAGTATTTTCAAAGAAATGATAAAAGATACCGATGTTGTAATAGAAAATTTCAGACCAGGTACATTAGAAAAGTGGAATTTAGGTTACGATGTTTTATCTAAAATAAACCCAGGTCTAGTCTTATTAAGAATTAGTGGATATGGTCAAGATGGACCCTATAGTAAAAAACCCGGTTACGGTACAATTGCAGAAGGAATAAGTGGAATTCCAAGTTTTACTGGTTTTCCTGATTCCCCTCCAACTTTGTCAAGTTTTCCATTGGCTGATGTCGTAACATCTTTATTTGGAACTTCTTCAATCATGTACGCCATTTATAATAAAGAACATAAGGGTAATGGTTTAGGAGAGGTTATTGATCTAAGTTTGTATGAAGCGATGTTTAGATTAGTAGACCCTTTGGTCATCGGATATGATCAATTAGGGGTTGTTAAAACTCGAAATGGAAATAGAATGGAAGAGGCTGCACCACGTAACACGTATCAGACGATTGATGACTATTGGGTTACCATATCAGCTAGCTCAGACGCGACATTTAAACGTTTATCCATAGCTATTGAAAAGCCAGAATTGATATATGATGAAAGATTTGTTAAAAACCCTGAAAGAGTTAAAAATGTTGAACAATTGGATACTATTATTGAAAATTGGATTTCAAAAAGAAAATTGGATGATATTATGGATGTTTTTGATTATCATGGTGTAGTTGCAGGACCAATTAATGACATAAAAATGATTTTCGAAAATGAACACTTTAAATTTAGAGAAAATATTATCACAGTTATGGATAATACTATCGGAAAAGCAAAAGTTCAAAATGTAGTTCCCAAATTCTCTAGGGCACCGGGAAAGGTTAGCCATTTAGGGTTAGAAAAGGGTGCAAATAATAAGGATGTTTTTTGTACTGACTTAGGAATTAGTGAAGAAAAGTACAAGTATTTAATAAAAAATAAAATTATTTAATATGGAGGAATAATTATGAATTTTGAAGGTTCTATTATAGCGGGTTATGGAGAAACAGAATATCATAAGAATAGTAATCTATCAGCCTTAGATTATATTTATGACTCTGTTAAAAAGGCATTAGATTCAGCCGAATTAAAACCAAGTGATGTTGATGGTTTAGCTATTACTTCATTTCAACTACCACCGGATAATGTAACAACTGTTGCAGAACATATGGGGTTAAATTTAAAATGGGCTTTTCAAGGTGTATATGGAGGTGCTTCACCAGTCATCAGTATTATGAATGCTACTAGGGCAATTCAAGCAGGTGATGCAGAGGTTATTGTTTGTGTAGCGGCCGACTCATTTGGGGTTGATAGTCACATGGATTTAATGGGAAAATTTAATGCAACAATACGTGATTATATGTCACCTTATGGATATGGTGGGCCAAATGGTGTGTTTGGTTTAGTTGAAAGAAGACATGCCTATGAATACGGAACGAAAAAAGAACAGCTTGGTAAACTTGCTGTTACACAAAGGGAGCATGCATCACTTAATCCTAATGCATTGCTTAGGTCACCTTTATCGTTAGAAGATTATCTTAATGCCCGTATTATTGCTGATCCAATTAGACTTTATGATTGTGTACTTCCTTGCGGAGGTGGTGGAGCAGTTGTTGTGACCTCAGAAAAGAAGGCCGCCCATGTAAAAAAACCTGTTAGGATACTTTCGGGGGGGCAACGACATAATTATTATACAGAGGATGTAATTAATTTATCATATGGATGGAGAGATTTTAGTGAGCAGCTTTTTTCTCGGGCAAACATAAATCATAGCGATATTGATTTAATACAACTATATGATGATTATCCAATTATGGAGCTTATCCAATTAGAGGATCTTGGATTTTGTGAGAAAGGGGAGGGTGGTAAATTTATTGAAGAACATAGTTTTAGTTTAGATGGAGATTTGCCATTAAATACCGGAGGAGGGCAATTGTCTGCTGGTCAATGTGGTGCTGGAGGAGGCATTATTGGTTTAGTAGAAGCTGTTCGCCAGCTTAGAATAGAGGGTGAAGATAGACAAGTATCTAATCCTAATATTGCATTAGTTTCTGGTTTTGGAATGGTAACTTATGGACATGGTTTATCTTCGTCTGCTGTAATATTATCTAATGAAGGGTGAGAATTTTAATGAATGTAAAACCTATTCCAGAAATAAATGAATTTAATCAAACATACTTTGATGCTGCTAAGGAAAATAAGCTTGTCATTCAATATTGTGATGCTTGTCAAAAGTATATAGTTTATCCTCGGAATATTTGTCCTAGTTGTTTAAGTAAAAGTTATATAAAGTGGAGGGAAGTATCAGGTGAGGCGGAGCTTTATACCTTTGCTGAAGTGCATCGTCCTCAACACAAATCATTGTTAAATGAGGTGCCTATATTTTTAGCAGCTGTCAAATTAAAAGAAGGTCCAATTATGATAAGCCGGATTGTTGATTGTCAAGCATCAGACCTTGAAATAGGAATAAAGCTTCAAGTGAAAGGTTATCCAGTTAATGATGATATATTAATACCAGTATTTACTCCAAACACTTAAAAAATAGATTAAGATAAATTTAACTAGAAAGCAAATTATATTTTATAAGAGATTGTTTTTTAGTTTAGTAAATTTATATTCGTTTATTTAATTCTTGAATTAAATAAACGAATTATATGCAAAATTCACTTTAAATGAATTGATTGTTCATATAAAGATAAGTATCTAATTTAAGTATAATCATACTTTTGTAAGGGCTTTCATAAGGGTTTCATTTAAAGTGTATAATAAATAAAGGAGGCAATTACTTATATGAAAAGTAAAGGTTTTACTTTAGGAACTCTACTAACACTAAGTATAATAATGTTAATTGGATGTAGTAGTCAAACATCAAGTGACTCAACAAACTCAACGTTAAATGAAGCGAAAAACAGGGGTCATTTTAAAGTAGCAGTAACAAGTGAATCACCACCATTCGGTTATATAGATGAGGATAATAATCATGTAGGGTTTGATTTAGATATAGCAAAATTAATTAATGAATCAACATTTGGAGAAGATAGTGAAATTGAATTGATTGATACTTCTTTTGATGGTAGATGGGAAGCTGTCAAAAATGGCCAAGTTGATTTCGGGATTATGGTAACTTCAATTTATCCTGAACGTCTTTTAAATGCTTCTTTTACTCGTCCTTATATTAGCTCAGGAAACGCAGTCTTAGTAAAGAAAGATTCAGATATTGATTCTATAGAAGATTTAAATTATCCAGATGTGACAGTTGCTATTTTATCAATTCCGACTGATCAAGATCGTCATAAAAACTTTTATCCTGAAGCAAAAGCCCAGGTATTTGAATCTACATCATCACAAATATCTGCTCTACAGTCAGGTAATACTGATGTAGCAGCTATAGATTTACCAGCAGCACAAATCGCCGCTAAAGAGGATGAAAGTTTAGAGGTATTACCAGAACTTATTGGAGATTCAACTAATAATGCAATATTTTTAAAAGAAAATGATTTTGAAACATGGTTGTTTCTAGATTCTATAGTTAATGAAATGTTGAGTGGGGATCTTCGAAGTGATTATGAAGAAATTTATGAAAAATGGTTCGGTGAGTCCCCACCGGAACAGTAAACATCTTAATTAAATACTTTAAATCCCCGAATACTTATTATTCGGGGACAGAGTATTTTGTAAGGTATAAAAAACATCTTAACTACTATGTTATGTAACATATATTATCTAGCATTAAAAAAAAGTTTTGGGGTTGGATATAATGGGGATTATTAATACTTTAATAGAATACTTTCCTGATTTACTTGTTGGCTCAGTTACAACAATTTGGCTGTGTTTTTTCGGAATTATATTTTCTCTGATATGGGGGTTTTTGGTTTATCTAGTCAGAGAATACAAATATCTCCGCTATGTAGGTGAAGTATATTTTGAATTTATGCGTAATACACCTTTACTAGTTCAAATGCTGTTTATTTATTTTGGTTCTGGTTATCTTGATATACCTATTGGTGCATTTGGAAGTGCGCTTTTAGCCCTTACTTTACAACATGGTGCATTTGTATCAGAGTTATATAAGGCGGGAATAAAATCAGTTCCTGTAGGCAATCTAGATGCTTCAATGGCTTTGGGAATGACAGACGTACAGTCTATGAAATTAGTAATATTCCCTCAAGCTATACGGAATGTGATTCCTCCTCTCTCTAATCAAGTAATTTTGTTAGTTAAAGATACTACCTTAGCGTCTGGCATAAGTGTTATGGAAGTAACTCTGACAGGAAAAGTTATTGCTGAACGAACAACTAATAGCTTTGTTATATTTCTAGGAATTGCCATCATATATTTGGTAATTAATCTGACTATTTCAGTCATAATGAAAAGGTTCGAAAAAAGGCAAAATTAATTTAAATAGGAAGGAGTTAATTATATCATGGCTAGTTATATTCCTTATTTACTTGAAGGAGCATTATTTACAATCCAATATGCAGTAATTTCAATAATTTTATCAACAATATTTGGGTTTGTTTTTGGAATATTAGGAGCCTTAGGTCCTAAATATATTAAAAGAATTATATATACGGTAGTAGTTATTGTTCGTGCAATACCTGTTTTAATTCATCTATTTCTTATTTACTATTTTTTACCTACTATAGGAATCAGTATAGGAATTGCTGAAGCAGTGATAATTGGGTTATCGACATATTTTACTACATATAATATTGAATCTGTAAGAGGAGCAATCCTAGCTTTACCGCGTGGGCAAATGGAGGCGGGGTTAGCCTTAGGGCTGTCTAAGATTACGGCAATTAGACAAATAATTTTACCTCAATCATTGAAACTTGCTATACCTCCACTTGTTAATAATTGGGTAACGCTTGTTAAGGGTACTTCATATGCTTCGATTGTAGGGTTGTTTGAAATGACAAAAGCAGCGCAACAAACAGCTGTAAGAACATTTGCCCCGTTAGAGGTTTTTGGCATTACATTAATTTTTTATTTTATTCTTTGTTATGCTATAACAAGAATTGGAAGTTATTATGAAAAGAAGTATTCTTTTTCATAACTTAATAAAAAATAAATTTAAAATAAAAAGAAAACCTCCTTTTATACGATTGAATGTGCCAAACACAATTAATATTTAAGTGTTGACTGAGAAATCTCACATGAATTTTGCAATAAAAGTAAGTATTTATTCTTAACATTAATATATTATGTAAGGAGAATAGTTTATGTTAGAAATTAAAAATTTAAAAAAAGACTTTGGGAAGACTAAAGTCCTTAAAGGTATCAATAATACGATTAACAAAGGAGAGGTAGTAGTAGTCATTGGTCCATCGGGTTCTGGAAAAAGTACTTTTTTACGATGTTTAAATCGTTTGGAAGAAAAAACAGAGGGAGAAATATTATTTCAAGGGAAAAGTTTATATGACCATAAATATAATTTAAGTAAACTCCGTGCGGAAATGGGAATGGTTTTTCAACAGTTTAATCTTTTTCCTCATCGTAATATCATTCAGAACCTTATAATGGCGCCAACGAATGTAAAGGGTATGACTAAGAAAGATGCTATCGAAAAAGGGCGAGATTTACTAAGCAAAGTAAATCTTTTAGAGAAGGCAGATGTTTATCCTAGTTCCCTCTCTGGAGGCCAACAACAACGGGTTGCTATAGCTCGTGCTCTTGCAATGGAACCAGAACTTATGTTATTCGATGAACCTACATCATCTCTTGATCCCGAAACCGTCGGCGAAGTTCTTCACGTCATTCGTCAATTAGCCAATGATGGTATGACAATGGTTATTGTTACTCATGAAATGGGTTTTGCAAAAGAGGTAGGAACAAGGATTATTTTTATGGATGAGGGAAGAATTATTGAGGAGGATATACCACAAAACCTATTTAACAATCCTAAAGAAGAAAGAACAAAAGCTTTCTTAGACAAGGTTTTATAATAATTGACTTAAATATTAATTTTCCTTTTATTGTTGAAGAGGTTATTCAAAAAGTCCTCTCTAAATTAAAATTTCAGTTTAACAGTCCTGTCCACGTCTCCATAATTGAAAATAAAAGTAAACTTATTTGTGAACAACCTAATAAACTAAATATTCAATGAGATGATTCCTAAAAAAAGGGGCGGACTTTTTTCTTATATGTAAATGTTTTTTTACCAGGCTATTAAGTAAACTTAGACAACTAAGAATAATGGTATCTGTTCAACTTGTTACATCGGTAATTCCTTTGTTTTTTCAACATAGTCTTTAGCGGAATCGTTATCCTTACATGCTTAATTACTCGTTGAATCAGTCGAAATGTATCCCGCATGATATGAAAAAGGAATTGCACCTTTTCTGTTGTTCTAACAGGCCTTTTTTATGACGCATAACAGAATCTAATTTGATTATATGCATGAGCAAAAGCCAGTTCTGCTTGCTTACGAATACGAAACATTTCATATTGCAGTTTAGAACCTTGTGAAACAGGATCATAGAAAAACGAATTTTCTTCAAATAAGAATTCGAATTGTTTATCACAGGTTGCTTGGAGTGGTCGTCCCCTCTCCTTGTAAAGTATTTTTAATTTAATTGTATCATCTGCACGATTAATGTAATCTATTAATGCCACATCGAAACCGAGTGTGTTATAATAACAAAAAGGGACTATTTCTAATTGTAAGTCCATGAAAATGCACCTCGCAAATTGGTATTTTGGTTGTTTTATCACTTCCACTTCACCATAATTCGCTAAAGGTGTATTTTCATTTTTGAAGAAAATTAAGGGCTATTTGAACGCGCTCTTGAAAGGATGACAATAATGAAACTAAAGCATAATAGCCAAAAACCGTTATATGCTCAAATAAAGGAGTATATTATTTCTAATATCGCTAAAGACATCTTAAAACCAGGTCAAAAAATTCCATCCGAACGTAAGTTATGCGAAAAATTTAATGTAAGTAGAATAACAATTCGACGAGCCATAGATGAAGCTGTTAAGGAGGGTTATTTATATAATCAACATGGAAGAGGAACGTTTGTGGCTAAAAAAGAGCCTGTAAAGTTTGGGCAGTCAATGAATGAAGTTTTAAGGTTAGAAGATTTATTAAAAACATACAGTGTAGATGGTAAATCAGAACTTGTTTCAATAGAATGGCTACCCGCAGACATGGAATTAGCAAGTATTCTTTCTGTTGAAGTAGGTGAAGTTTTATGTTATATGAAACTGATAGGGTATTCAAATAATGAACCAATTGTGATTTATAAGTCTTATTTTCCAGAGAATATTGGAAACGATCTAGTTCAAATCGCCAGAGAAATGGAATCTAATTCAATTTTGTTTTCCAGTATAGACTTATATCATTCCTTCCATGGAGAAAAGCCTAATAAAGTTAAGTATAGCATGGAGGCAATTACTTCTAATAGAGAAACTGAAGAAGTCTTCAATTTAAATGAAGCAGCATCATTAATGAAAGTTTCTTCTGTTTTTCTTTTACCTAATTTACAACCAACGGAATATCGTCAAGCTTATTATATAGGTGAAAAACATATTTTTTATATAACAGGCGATTTAGTTTGGGAATAATTTACTTAAGGGTTTAGTTCTGTATATCAATTGAATATTTGTAATATATGATTCTTGAATAAACTTGAGAGAAAATCGAAACAACGAAAACTACATACTTGCTGTATAAACAATGTTTCCTTTCGGAAAAAGTAGATTCTTTTGTTTCAGCAGTTTTATGATACATTAAATAATTTTATCGTTGCGGAGCTCTATTGAAAAAGGACACGGGACAGCTCCACTTATGCCATCTTATTGACCCACTTCGGACAAAGGTAAGCCAAAAATAAAGTTTTATTTTGGTGTGAAGGGACGATTGAAGTGAGTAAGGAAGCTTTGCAGCAGTTGAAGGGTGAAGTGATGGAGAAGGTGACACGAGTTTAATAGAAAAAATAAAATGCTTTGGGAGATGGACACAAGTCCTCTTTCAAAGCATTTTTTATATAAGCGATGTTCAATTCTATCTGGTTACATCTGTTCATTTCATTTTAGCAGTTACAATATAGTAGAAGCAGCATCTCCTAAATTAAACAAAGTTGAATTTTTTACTTTACTATATTATTTGTCTGGATGCTCATCTTGTATGAATTTCCAATACCGATACAATCGATCGACATTCTTCAGTGGATCTTGACTTAATTCATCTAAAAATGAAGTAGCTTTCATTTGTTGTAATGTTTCCATCTCCGTACTAGATAACGATACTTTATCAGATACTGAATAATAAACTGGATTTTCACGTGTGTTACTCAATCCCAATAAATAATCTGTTGTAACATCAAAAATTTGAGCTATTTTTACCAGAGTTTCTAAAGACGGTTCATTACGACCTTGTTCATAATAACCGTAAGCACTCTGAGATACATTAAGTTTTTTACCCATTTCTTTCTGATCAATTCTAAGTTCATCACGTAAATCCTTTAAACGTTCTCTGAATAGATACATTTAATAAAACCTCCCCATACTGAGGAAATTATACAACTAGATGTTGTATGAAATAGCCCCATAAAACAATAAGTCATAAAATCACTTTACAAACAACAAAATGTTGTATATAATACGATGTAATCTGTTAAAAGTTTAAGAATAGACAGAAAAATTGAAATGTGAGGTGGTTAATTTTATAAAGTATTCAAACTTTAACTAAAAAGAGGGTGGTTGATATTCTTATACAATTTAATCAATTTCATACTACAGATTTATCACCTCGGCACTACAATATGTGGTTTCGTTGAAGTGTTATTAACAAAGTATTGTAGTACCGAGGCTGTTTTTTGTAATTATGAAATTGAATCCATTGTTTAAAATGTAAAAAGTTCAAATAAAGATTCAGTTGTAGAAGAAATATATAAGGAGTAATTATATTATAATTCACGTAATTCCTCCAGCGTTATTGACGCCTTTTGATGAAGAAAATGATATAAATTATCATTCAATCGGCAACATGTTGAGTTTTTAATATCGATAGTTGCTCAAGGTCTTTTCTTATTAGGAATGACAGTTTATTAAAATCATTAAAATTGTAATTAAGAAATGGAGGTCAAAAACTGCAGGAAAACAATGAATGATATTATCCTTTTTTAGTAAGTATTTGAGTCAGAGTAAATTTTTATTGTTTATATCAAATGTTTTATCAATGAATGTAAGCGCTTATTAATTTTAATTATACAAGAAAGGAGGGTTGTATGAAGCATATAAAATTAGGTGATAAAAATATAAGTATTTTCCAAAAAATACTGCAATGATTAATTAATTTATACATTTCAGGTAGGAGTGGTTTTATGATATCTAGTCGGATTTCAGGATTTTATCGTATGTCATTAGAAGAACGCTTAAATTTAGTTGCAAAAGAAAGAAAGTTAAATGAAGAAGAAAAACACTTAATCATGAATTCAATCTCCTTTCCCAAGGATATTTCAAACTCGATGATTGAAAATAATATAGGGGTAATGCCAATCCCATTGGGAATCGCAACAAACTTCAAAGTGAATGGAAAAGACAAATTTATTCCTATGGCAACAGAAGAAGCTTCTGTCATCGCCGCAGCTAGTAACATGGCAAGCAAAGCTTATCACTTAGGTGGATTCTTCACCTCGCAAAGTGGTTCCATTATGACGGGTCAAATTCAAGTTTTGGATATTACTGATCCCTATGCAGCGGCGACACGCATTTATGAAAATAAGTCAGCTATTCTTGAATTATGTAATTCAAAGGATCCAACGCTTGTGTCACTAGGAGGAGGTGCCATAGATATTGAAGTACGCGTTTTAAAAACAATAAACCAACCCATGTTAATTATGCATCTTTTTGTAGATACTCAGGATGCGATGGGAGCAAATGCTGTGAATACGATGGCAGAGGCAGTTGCACCATTGATCGAACGGATTACCTCCGGACGTGTAGTTTTAAAAATTATTTCTAATTTAGCTGATCGCAGACTTGTACGTGCCCGAGCAGTATTCTCAACCGCAGACCTAGGTGGGGAAGATGTGGTGAAAGATATCATAAATGCCTATGAATTTGCTAATTATGACCCCTATCGTGCAACTACCCATAATAAAGGAATCATGAATGGAATATCAGCAGTAGTCTTGGCTACAGGGAATGATACACGAGCTGTAGAAGCAGGCGCACATGCCTATGCATCAACTTCAGGTCGATACCGTTCATTAACCAAATGGGAAATGGATCAAGAAGGAAACCTTGTAGGTTCGATTGAACTTCCGATGGCTGTAGGTGTTATTGGAGGGGCAACTAAATCTCATCCTATTGCGTGTGCAGTATTGAAGATTATGGATATTCAAACAGCAGAAGATTTAGCCAGTTGTATTGCTGCAGTTGGTTTAGCGCAAAACTTGGGAGCATTACGTGCATTGGCAGCAGAAGGTATTCAGAAAGGGCACATGGCATTACATGCTCGTAATTTAGCCATCATGGCTGGTGCCGAGGGTGGCGATGTTGACAAAATAACAGAACAGGCTATTGATGAAAAAGATGTACGTTTTGACCGTATTATGGAAATCACTCAACAATTATTAAAGAAGAACTAACTGCATTAAAAAATACTGATATAACATTTCAATAGTTAGGGGGGAAAGAGTTATGAATATTAATGATAGGGTCGAAAAATATATCAATATAAACGAAGTGGTACCGCGTGACGGATTACAAAATGAATCTATAATACTTCCAACAAAGGATAAGATTGCATTGATTAATCAACTATCTTATACAGGAGTAAAATATATTGAAATTACCTCTTTTGTTAACCCTAGATGGATTCCGTCATTGGCTGATGCTTTGGAAGTAGCCAAAGGTATTGAACGCGTACCTGGTGTGAAGTATGCAGCACTTGTTCCAAATTTAAAAGGTTTAGAAAGGGCTCTTAAGGCAGAGGTTGATGAAGTATCCATATTCTTGTCAGCAAGTGAAACTCATAATAAAAAGAACATTAACAAATCTATCAATCAAACATACCCTATTTTGAGAGAAGTAGCGAAAGAGGCATTAGCTGCGGGGAAAACGGTCCGAGCTTACTTATCAACTGTTTTTGGCTGTCCTTATGAAGGTTCGATAAGTGTGGACCAGGTCGTCGCTATTTCGGAAATATTATTTGATATGGGAATTAGGGAGTTATCTCTCGGTGATACGGTTGGTGTGGCACATCCAAGTCAGATTGAGGAAGTGTTAGAAGTTCTACTTAACCGTTTTTCAGCAAAGGGTTTTGCTATGCACTTTCATAATACCCGCGGTATGGCGATGGCGAATGTCCTAAAGTCTTTAGACATGGGGATTGTATCTTTCGATAGTTCACTTGGAGGGTTAGGGGGGTGCCCTTATGCTCCCGGGGCTTCTGGGAATTTAGCGACGGATGACTTACTTTATATGTTGCATGGAATGAACATTCAAACGGGGATTGATGATAATCGATTGGTTAAAGTTGCCTGCTATATTCAAGAGAAAATGAATCGAAAACTGCCTAGCCATAGTTTACGAAGTGGTTGTTAATAGATAGAGGTAGTGATTTCTAAGGGTTTATAGATGTTAATTTATCCGAATAAAAATGAAGGGTATCAATAACTTACAGTTTTTATTCAAAAAAGAGGGAGTGTTATTTGATATGAAACCATTAGATGGAATTGTTGTACTAGATTTAACTAGAGCTATTGCTGGACCATACTGTACTTTATATTTTGGAGATTTAGGAGCAACAGTTATTAAAATAGAAAATCCTAATGATCCAGACTTCATCAGAACATATAAACCAACTATTGGCGAAGGAGAAGCTGCCATGAGCGCTCCTTTTGCTCAGTATAACAGAAATAAACAATCAGTTACTTTAAATTTAAGTAAACAAGAGGGACAAGAGACATTTAAAGATATGGTAAAGAAGGCGGATATAGTTGTTGAAAATTATAGACCAGGAGTAATGGAGAAGTTTGGTTTAAGTTATGAGCAATTAAAAAAGGTGAATCCAAAAATAATTTATACAGCCATTAGCGGTTATGGTCAATATGGTCCCTATGTTAAACGACCTGCTTATGATAGCTGTTCCCAGGCACTAGGAGGTTTATGGTCAATAAATGGTTATAGTGATATGCCACCGGTGAGAGTAGGAACCGTCATAAGTGATCTGACAGCTGGATTAAATGCTGTCATTGGAACATTAGCAGCTTATCACGTTGTTCATCAAACTGGGGTTGGACAACTAGTTGATGTTTCCCAACTTGATGTGACCCTTGCATTAACAGGCTTTGCTGTCCCTAATTATACAGCTGGTGGAATTATTGGGAAACCAATTGGTAATGAGGACACCAATGTTAGACCGTTTGAAAGTTTTAATACGAAGGATGGAATTATCTTCTTTGGTGGATTTAATGATAAGTTTTTTAATATTATTTGTGAGTATTTTGATGAACCTGAATTTTCGGAGGATCCTGAAATTGACACGTTTGTAAAGCGAAACAATCCTAAGATTTACTCTGAAAAAGTAAAACCTAAATTAGAACAATGGTTTGCTAAACAGACAACAAATAAATTAGAGCAAGATTTGGCTGATCTTGTTCCACTTGCTCCAATTAAAAATATAGCTGAAACCATAAATGACCCACAAGTCAGAGCAAGAGATATGATTGTCAAAACACATTATCCTAATGGGGAATTTGAAAGTTTTGGATTACCTATCCAGTTTAGTGAAACACCTGGGGAGTCAAGAGGATTAGCGCCGCTCCCTGGTGAACATAATAAAAAAGTTTTTTGTGAAAATATGGGAATATCAAAAGATAGATTTGTGGAGTTGAAAAACAAAGGTGTTATTTAAATGTAACATGACTGGAGGAGATATGTATGAAAGGTTTTGTTATTAGCGAGATTGAAATTGGACAGAAAGCATCCATCACTCAAGAAATTACGGAAGGCAACATACTAATATTTGCTGGTGCAACTGGCGATCTTAATCCAGTTCATATAAATGAGGATTTTGCAGAAAAAACAAAGTTCAAGACACGTATAGCCCACGGAATGTTATCAGTTAGTTTAATTGCTGCTGTTTTAGGTAGGAAACTTCCTGGAGAGGGATCTGTATATGTAAGTCAGGATGTGAAATTTAAAGCACCAGTATTTATAGGTGATATTATAACCGCTGAGGTGAAGGTTATCGCGAAGGATATTGAAAGGAATAGAATAACATTAAATACTACTTGCATGAATCAAAGTGGACAAATTGTGATTGAAGGACAAGCAGTTTCCATGCCTATAAAGCAATAAAGTTGCTAAAAAGGCAAATGAATAAATCAATTTTATCACACGGGTTTATCACCACATCGCTTTTTTGTCATGAAGACATTGTTTCTAATAGTAAACATTTAATCAGGAGGGAATAAGTTTGAAAAAAACATTATACGTATTGGTGATCGCTTTAATTTTGACAGCATGTAATAATTCAACACAATCTGATCAAGAGTCTTCGAAGGACAGTGTTGCATCGAATGAAGAAAAGTATGTACTGAAACTAGCGCATCAATATCCAGAAGCGTCACTTCATCATGAGTACATGGAATGGTTCAATGAAGAAGTACAGCAACGTAGCGATGGAAGGTTATCATTGGAAATTTATTCAGATGCTCAACTAATGCCTGGTGATCAAGAAATTGCTGCCATTTTACAAGGTCAAATAGATATGTCTCATTCTTTGTCTTCAATTGCTGCAAGTTTTGACCCAATATGGGGTATTTTCGATTTACCTTTTCTTTTTGAGTTTGATACTGATGATCCCTCGGTTTATATTGAGGCTAGAAAAAAGTTTATTAATAGCGAAAATGGAGGTAAACAAATTGTAAGTATGATGGAAGACAAGGGATTGAAAGTATTATCGCTTAGTTCTACTGATATGTTTGGGTCACCAGGTACTGGTAGTAGTGATAAGAAAATTACAAATGCAGATAGTATAAATGGTTTAAAAATTAGAACTTCTGGAGGTTCGGTTGTGCCTGATACTTTAAGAACAGTTGGTGCAAGCGGTGTTGCTGTTTCTGGTGCTGAATTAACCACGGCTTTACAGCAAAATGTTATTGATGGTTTGTTAACACCACATATGTATGCATTTGATAATAAGCTTCCTATAAAGTCGTATACTATACTCCCTATTGTTAATTATGTCATGCCAGTAATTATTTCACTTGAAAAGTTTGAATCATTACCAAAGGATTTACAGGAAATTCTTATTGAAACTGGTAGTGACTTGGAGGTACATGCCGATAAAACAGTTGGAGAGGGTATATTAGATGTTTATGAGAAATTCGACACTGAATTAGATGTTGAACTTTATTATCCAACAGAGGAAGAAGTAAATGAATGGAAAGAAGTTACTGAACCGGTATGGGAAGAGTTTGAAAATAAGGTAAATGGCGCAGATAAATTAATAAAGGAAGCTGCCGAAATTAATGAACAGTATCAAAAGTAGATTTCATACTATTTATATTTCTTTCGAGTTTAATTAAGTTTCTTCATAGAGCTCGGGTTTACTTAAAAAGGAGTTTGATCCATATTGGTAAAAACTAATAAAGTAGAATCATCCATTCGAGTATTAGATAAAAGTCTTGAAGTATTTTCTCTTTTTACTGTGTTAATCAGTGTCACATTAGCTGTTTTTAGTGTTGTTTTTCGTTACTTATTTGACATTTCATTTCAGATTATTGAAGAAATATGTCGATATTCTATAATTTACGGAGTTTTTGCTTATATAGGTCCTCTAATCAAAAAGAATGAGCACTTAAAGATGGATTTAATACAAAATTTCTTAAAAGGAAAAGTCAAACACTATAATGATTTATTAATTAGTATTATTTTATTTGCTTCCTTTGTTTTTATTTGTTGGTCGAGTGTTAATTGGTCAATATCTTTATTAAATATGAACTTAATGACTGATTCAGGTATCGTGTTAATGTTCATTCCAGCACTTGCAATACCCTTAGGTATGTTTTTTAGTTGTATATATTCTTTTTTAAAAATAATAGAAGATTTCGATAAAATACGATTATATAAAAGTGAAGTGTGATGGGGGGAGATGTTTTGTTTGTTTTAGGGCTTGTAATATTTGTGCTCCTGTTAGTAATTGGAGTGCCAATATGGTTAGCGTTAGGAATGAGTGGCGGATTTTGGATGTATGTGTTTATAGGTTTGCCCTTAGAAACTATCTCGTCACAATTTTTAATAGCGACAGATAAGTGGATTTTATTGGCGATACCGTATTTCCTTCTTGCTGGAAATTTAATGACATTTATGGGACCAGCTAAAAAGTTGGTAAAGTTTATCAATGATCTTGTTGGTCATCTACCAGGAGGATTATCATCAGCAGCTATAATTGCTGCTGCTATTTTTGGAGCACTTTCCGGTTCCTCAACTGCTACAGTTGTTGCTGTAGGATCGATGATAATTCCACAAATGATAGCATTGGGTTATTCAAAAGAAAACAGTATGGGAGTTGTCGCTTCTGCAGGAACGTTAGGCCAAATGATCCCTCCTAGTATTTATATGATTATATTTGCTTCAATGACGCAACTTGATGTTGGAAAACTATTTATTGCAGGTATTGTACCTGGTATTGTGATAGCTTTCGTATTAATAATAGTGGCGGTCATTATAAGTTTTCGAGAAAAAGCAAACAGGAAAGAAAGAAGTGCATTTGTTGAAGTTAGAACTTCATTCGTCCATGCATTGCCGGTTTTATTAATGCCAATTATAGTATTGGGTGGAATTTATTCTGGAATTTTCACGCCTACAGAAGC
The DNA here is from genome assembly GCA_026169505.1 of Pseudogracilibacillus sp. Lineage (GTDB taxonomy): Bacteria > Bacillota > Bacilli > Bacillales > Amphibacillaceae > Pseudogracilibacillus. Next base: position 22,427 of record JAPFCO010000118.1, on the reverse strand, counting down.
GGCCGCAGTTGCTGTTTTCTATGTATTAATAATAAGTCTTTTATTTAATAGGAAAGATTGTACATTATCTAACTTCAAGAAAAGTTTATTAGGTGCTATGACTACAACATCTGTCATCTATATTATATTAGGAGGAGCTACTTTATTTTCAACTGCCCTTACTTATGCACAAATACCACAAAGTATAACTGCATTTGTGACGACGCTTACACTACCTAACTTGCTTATCATGTTGCTTATTTTACTCTTGTTTTTAGTTTTCGGTACTGTTCTAGATCCAATTCCAATTTTATATATAACAATACCAATTTTATATCCAACTGTTTTATCGATGGGATATGATCCTATTCATTTTGGGATTTTAACAATTGCTTGTATGATGATTGCCCAAATCACACCACCAGTAGGAGTTAGCTTATTCGCAATCAGTGGACATTTCAAAGAAAAATTAAGTGTAGTAATCAAAGGTACACTTCCTTATTTGCTAGGTTTGATTATTGCTACTATAATTCTCCTATTTGTTCCATGGTTAAGTACGTTCAGTTTATAGTTTAATAAATTTAAAATATACACCATCGAACTGGAAGATAAAACTAACTGTGAAAGTAAGAATGAGTACCGTTCTTACTTTCACAGTTTTTTTAGTGCGCTGGGAATGGGCTATAACGTTGATTTCTATACAATCTATGAACTTCCTTTTTGGAAATAAACCATTAAACCATTAAACCATTAAACCATTAAATTATTTGTAGTTGTTTAGGGAATGAAGTTAATACTTCAGATTGACCTTCCTTATTAATGTAAACTTCATCTTCGATTCTTACGCCACCATATCCTGGTATATAAATACCTGGTTCAATCGTAAATAGTAGTCCACTTTCTGCCATCGATTCATTCGTCATATGAACGGATGGCTCTTCGTGTAGTTCAATGCCAAGGCCATGTCCGACACGAGTATGAAAGTACTCACCATAACCTGCTTCTTGAATAACATTACGTGCTGCAATATCAAATTCCTTCATTTGTTTACCAGCTTTAATTGCATTGATACCGGCTTCATTAGACGCCAAGACGGTATTATAAATTTCCTTTTGCTTTTCTGATGCCTCACCAATAATAAATGTCCGCGTAATATCTGAGCAATAGCCATTTTTCATAACACCCATGTCGATGAGTAAAAAATCACCCTTTTGGAATGTTCGTTCACCTGGACTACCATGTGGTAAAGCAGATTTTTTACCAGATAATACGAGCGTAGTGAAAGATGGACTGTCTGCACCAAATTGACGCATTAAATACTCAAGCTCTGCGATAAATTCGACTTCAGTCATACCAATCTCGACTTTCTTAATCCCCTCTTTCATGACGCGTTCAATAATATTAACTGCCTCTTGGGCAAATTCAATTTCTTTTTCCGACTTTTTCATCCGTTGCAGATTAATTTTCGGTTGAATGTCATAAAACGTCGCATTTGTAATGACGCTTTCTAATCCCTCTAAACGGAAAACTGTCACGGCCTTTTTCTCCATCCCAAATACAGCAAGATTAGTGTTAATAGTCTGATTGACAATATCAAAAGGATCCTGTCCATCCGAAATAGGTATAATTGTTTCGATAATCGAATCATTTTTAGCAATTTCTGCATCTAGTTCTGGAACAAAAAAGAAGTACTGATCTGAACGTGTGTCTATCATTAAAGCTAGAAAACGTTCATGAGGATCCGTGTTAAATCCAGTATAATAAAATACGTTTGGAGGATAAGTAATCATGGCTATATCAATCTTTTCCTTTTTTAAATAAGTTGTCAGTTCGTTTAATCGTTGTTCATATTCACTTTTCAATACTAACATCTCCTTTTTTTACACTGTTTTACGGTGATAAATAATATTGTTATTTTAAATAAATCCTGTAAGACAAACACAATCTATGCATAAGTTAGTGAATTTCATCATGCAGATTCAGTGCCACGTCACTACAACATGTAGTTTCGTTGAACCTATCTTAACTGCATGTTGTAGTGATGTGGCAGATTTAGGTAATTATGAAATTCACTCAAGTGTATAAAAACCATACAGGAAAGAATGCTATTAGTAAAGTATATCTATGAGAAATATTGCAAAAATAAATTCGTTTAATTCTAGCAATATATAAGTATGGTTAATATTTAGAAAACTCTTGCAACTATTTTAAGTATATGGTATATTCATAAAAAGTTTAAGTAATACAGTAATTATCCGATATAAATAAAAAAGTTTTAGTAATACAGTAATTAATATTGAATTTTTTGAGAAAGGAATTAAGATATGGATGAAATATTTCAAAAAATAAAACAATTACGGTTTGAACAAAGAATGACCTTAAAGGAGTTGAGTGAAAAGACAGATTTATCTGTAAGTTTTTTATCTCAAATAGAGAGAGGAACGTCGTCTCTTGCTATTACGTCATTAAAGAAAATTGCAGATGCATTCGGCGTCAAAATGGTTCATTTTTTTGAAGAAACGGAGAATTCGAATCATGCGGTAAAAAAGCAAGATCAAAAACCATTTAGAATAGAAAACTCTGATTATACGTACATCAGGTTAAGCAATAATTTTACAGATCGAAAAATGGAACCATTTCTTGTAACATTACAGCCGAAGCACAAAGCAAATGAAAACGCTTCTCATTCGGGTGAAGAGTTTTATTATGTCCTATCAGGTGCGATATTAATCACTGTAGATCAAACGGAGTATTATTTGCAAGAAGGAGAGGCGATTCACTTCCCATCGTCATTCCCCCATACTTGGGAGAACCCATTAGATCAAGAAACTACATTACTTTCAGTAATTACTCCAGTTATTTTTTAATGATATAAATATTAAAACTCTAAAAGTATCAGCTAAAATAGTTAATTATCATTTAAGTCACCAAATAATATTTTAAAGAAGATAGACTGATAGACAAAAGTGTGAAATGTTTCATTAAAATATACCTATACTTTGCTCGTTTATCTATAAAGGGGAGAGGTTTATGACCTTACTTAAAATAGAAGATTTAACAATTAAATTTAAATCACGCAAGGGTGTTGTTACAGCGGTAGATAAATTAAGTTTAGAATTAGAAAAAGGTAGTTCAATAGGAATTGTTGGCGAAAGTGGGAGTGGAAAGAGCGTAACCTCTCTCGCAATAATGGGGCTTTTACAAGATGGAAACACAGAAATATCGGGAAGTATAAATTTTGAAGACGTAGATTTATTAACGCTTACGGCTGAAGAAAAGCGGAAAATCAGAGGGAAATCTGTTTCAATGATATTCCAGGAACCAATGACATCACTTAATCCTCTACATACTTGTGGTAAACAGATTATGGAACCTATTCTAATTCACCAAAAAGGTGTTAGTAAGCAAGAAGCCAAAAAAACTGCAATCGATATGTTAAAAATGGTTGGGATACCTTCACCTGAACAGAGATTTCATGAGTATCCACATCAAATGTCAGGTGGAATGCGTCAAAGAATCATGATTGCCATCGCGTTAGTTTGTAATACCAAACTATTAATAGCGGATGAGCCAACTACTGCATTAGATGTCACTATTCAAGCTCAAATTTTAGACTTAATGAACAACCTAAGTAAGGGTAGTGAGATGAGTATTCTTATGATATCCCATGACTTAGGCGTTGTGAAAGAAATGTGTGAAGAAGTAATAGTTATGTACACGGGTCAAATTGTTGAAAAAAGTCCAACGAAGTTCGTTTTTGAAGACCCTCTCCATCCATATACAAAAGGATTACTGAATGCAATACCTAAAATTTCAAGTGAGGTTGAGAGACTTGAAGCGATTGAGGGAAATGTTCCTGATGCACTTAATATGCCAAATGGTTGCCACTTTCAATCGCGTTGCAAATATGCAATGGATCGATGTGAACATGAAACACCTCCATTATTTAAACAGAAGGATGGTCGTGAAGTAAGATGTTTTCTTTATGACGGAGTGGGAAGGGACGAGGATATAAATGCAACAAATTGATACTTTAAGCAGAGAGACATCATCGAAACATATTGAAACGGAAAATATCCTAGAGGTTTCTCACTTAAAAAAAACCTTCCATATTAAACAAGCTGATGGAAAAAAAGGTCTGCTAAGAGCGGTAAATGATGTCTCTTTTACACTGAAAAAAGGGGAAACATTTAGCCTGGTTGGTGAAAGTGGATGTGGTAAGAGTACATTAGCTAGGACACTTCTTGGACTTCACCCTTCAGACGATGGATCGAAGATTATTTTTAAGGGTGAGGATATTACTAATATGCCAAGATCTAAACACAAACAATTCGCGAGACAAGCACAATTGATTTTTCAAGATCCATCAGCCTGTTTAAACCCACGTAGAACGATCAGGCAAATTTTATTAGAACCATTCAAAATTCATAAAATTAAAAATGGTGAATCAAAAATAGGTGAACTATTAGACCTAGTAGGTTTAGGAACTCGTTATTTGGATATGTATCCTCATGAAATGTCAGGCGGTCAGAAACAGCGGGTTGGTATTGCCAGGGCATTAGCACTAGATCCCGAGCTTATCGTGTGTGATGAACCAGTCTCAGCCTTAGATGTATCTATACAAGCACAGGTAATTAATTTATTAGAAGATTTGCAAAAACAATTGAATCTTACCTATTTATTTATCTCTCATGATTTAAGTGTGGTTCACCATATTAGTGATCGGGTCGGTGTTATGTATTTAGGAGAAATCGTTGAGTTGACAACTCGTGATAAGTTATATGAGGAAACACAACACCCTTATACAAAGTCTCTTCTCTCATCTATTCCGGAAACGGATGGAAAATCTAGAGAGAAAATCATTCTTAAAGGAGATGTACCAAGTCCTTCTAATCCACCAGCTGGTTGTAGGTTTCACACTAGATGTCCATCTGTAATGGATATTTGTAAAAAAGAAGCACCAGATTTTATTCAAACTGATAATGATCACTCTGTAGCTTGTCATTTATTTACAAAATGATTTTATAAAATATTAAAAAGGGGTTTTGCTGAATGAGAAAGATTTCTTTACTGGCTGTTGTGTTAACATTATCTTTATTTCTTTTTGCATGTGGTAAACAGAGCGAGACTGGAGGGAGTTCGTCTTCTGAAGGGGATACAATTGTTGTAGGAATAGCATCAGACTGGAAAACGATGGATCCAGCTCGTGCTTATGAAGTGTATGCGAATCTTTACTTTTATGCTACATATGAAAATTTATACATGGTGGAAGGATCAGAGTTCACTCCTAAGCCAGCCCTGGCAACAGAACATACAATAGATGATTCAGGTCTTGTATATACATTTACACTAGACGAGGGACGTAAGTTTTCAAGCGGGAATGATGTAACAGCAGATGACGTTGTGTTTAGTATTAATCGTACAATGAATATTAAGGACAATGCTTCTGCTCTTACAGAAGGTATTGAAAAAGTTGAAGCAGAAGACGACAAACATGTTGTCATTACACTTAAAGAGAAAGATTCATCATTTCTTTCGAAAATTACTAGTAATGCTTTTGCTATTGTAGATAGTGAAGTCGTGAAAGAAGAAGGTGGTACTGACGCGGAAGATGCAAGTACTACGGACGAGGCAACTGCTAGTCTTGATAGTGCATCAGCAGGAAGTGGTCCATATGTATTGAAAAAGTGGACTGAAAATACGGAGATGGTTCTTGAAGAAAACCCTCATTATAATGGGACTGTTCATGCAAGTCAGATAATAATCAAAGAAATGCCTGATCCAAACACGCAAATTCAGGCGCTTGAAAACGGAGAAATTGATGTTGCACTAAGTGTAGGACCTGATCAAGTGGACAGTATTAAATCTAGCGATAATGCTGAGGTCGTATCCGCACCAACATCAACAATGAGCTTTTTGTTAATGAATAATAGTGACGAAATAGGCAAAGAAATGTCAGATCCACTTGTTCAACAGGCTGTTCGCTATGCGCTTGATTATGAAGGGTTCCAACACTTAGCAGGTGAAGGGGCACTATTACCTTTATCTTTTGTTCAAGATGGTTTTGTTGGTTCTAAATCTAGAGCGGAAAACTATCAAGATATTGAAAAGGCAAAAGACTTAATGAAAGAAGCGGGGTATGAAGATGGATTTACAGTACCTTTAACAACCGCTACCTTTGATTCTGAAGGATTATCATGGACGACAATTGCTGAAAAGGTAAAAGAAGATCTAGCAGAAATTAATATTGATGTAGAAATAGAAACGGGAGAAATAGGCGTTGTCATTGAAGACTATAGAAGCGGTAATAATCCATTTCTAGTCATGCACTGGTCTCCAGACTACTTTGATATAAATAATCAATTAGCATTTGTCCCAGATAATATTGTCGGAACACGTGCGAACTGGGAATCAACAGGACATGATGAATTGATTAGTTTAGCTGAACAAGTACAAGAAGAAACAGATGAATTGAAACGTGCAGAAATGTCTGGAGAAATGCAAGAACTAATGGCGGAGAATAGCCCTTATGGTTTCTTAATACAGCACCCTAAAACGTTCGCTATAAGCGCTGAACTTGAAGGGGTTACCTATAATGATCTTTTCAAGTTACCTTTAAATGAATTGAAACTTTCCAACTAATAAGAATATATTGAAGGCTATTAGTAGGTAGGGAACTACCTACTATAGTTTTTCACACAATTATATTTTTAAAATTTTGATTTCGTTGTGAGTTGTTTTTAGTTAGGAGTGAATTAAAATTGTTCAGATATATTGGTAGACGTTTATTATTTCTACTATTCTTGTTATTTGGCGTATCACTACTTGTTTTTATGATATCACATTTAGTGCCTAGTGATCCCGTTGCCTCAAATTTAAGTCAAGCGGCAATGAGTAATCCTGAGGTTGTTGCTGCCTATAAAGAGAAGTGGGGATTAGATAAATCGTTATTCAGTCAATTTATTCTATACTTTCAAAATCTACTAATGGGTGATTTAGGTACATCGATTCGAACAGGTAATCCCGTGTTGGAAGACTTAATGCAATTTTTTCCAGCAACATTAGAATTATCGATCGTAGCTATGACTATTGCTTTAATTTTTGGAGTACTATTTGGAATCATTTCTGCCATTTATAGAAACAAGGCAATTGATCATGTTGTTCGTACGATTTCGATTAGTGGGGTTTCCATACCAAGTTTTTGGTTTGCTTTAATTACGCTTAGTTTTTTCTCTTCATTCCTAGGACTTACACCTGGACCAGGCAGAATCGATTCAAGGTCAGCAACGCCAGAGGGTGGAACAGGGCTATTATTATTTGACTCACTCCTTAGTGGAGATTTTCAATTGCTAATGGATGTTGCTATGCACTTAGCACTCCCTGGACTAGTATTAGGGTTGTTTACTATGGGGTTAATAGCACGTCAAACGAGATCGAATTTACTTGAAGTGATGTCAACAGACTATATTCGAACAGCCAGATCAAAGGGTCTAAAAGAATCAGGTGTCATTATAAAGCATGCACTTGCGAATTCATTAATACCAGTTCTTACAGTTGCAGGATTAGGGTTTAGTAACTTACTAGGTGGAATGGTACTTATTGAAAACATTTTTGCATGGCCAGGAATTGGTCAATATGCTTATCACTCAGCTGTTTCACTCGACTTTCCTGCTATAACAGGTGTGTCATTATTAATTGCATTTATTTTTGTTATTATTAATTTATTTATTGATATCCTTTATGGAATTATTGATCCGAGAGTGAGGTACAAATGATGAAGACGTTCAGATCTTTTATAACTCAAAAGGGATTTCTTTTTAAACTAGGATTATTCATTTGTACGATGTGGATTATTATAGCTTTTTTTGCACCACTTTTCGCTACACATAGTACAATTGCACAGGATTTGTCTATTAGATACCAAGGGCCAAGTTTTTCACACTTTTTTGGAACGGATGAACTGGGTCGTGACGTTTTTTCAAGGGTTATTTATGGTTCAAGAATTTCTTTAACAGCAGGTATTATTACAGTTGTTAGCGCATTTAGCTTCGGACTCTTATTTGGAGGAATTGCAGGATATAAAGGTGGAATAATAGATGAAGTAATGATGCGTTTTTCAGAGCTTATTATGGCATTTCCACCATTAATTTTGGCGATGGTAATTGCTGCTGCACTTGGGCCAAGCGTTTTTAATACTGTCATAGCAATGGCCATTATTTGGTGGCCCAACTATGCAAGATTGATGCGTTCAATGGTTATTTCTTTGAAAGAAAGTGAGTATGTCACTGCATCCCGTGCAATGGGCGCCTCACATCTTCGGGTACTATTTTTAGAGATTATCCCAAATAGCTTAGGCCCACTGTTAGTTATGGTAACACTCGACCTTGGGAATGCAATTTTGATGTTCGCTGGACTAAGCTTTCTTGGACTTGGAACACAACCACCCACACCTGAGTGGGGTTCAATGGTATCTGGAGGTGCAGAGGCGATGCACAATTGGTGGGTGTCGACCTTTCCAGGCTTAGCAATATTTTCAGTAGCTATAGCTGCTAACTTTGTGGGTGATGGTTTACGAGACTTTTTAGACCCAAAACTAAAAAATGAATAGGTGGGAATATAAAATGAAAAAAATAAATATTAATGATATTGATCCTGTCGGTATGCCGATGTATGAAATGAAAAAGTTATTTAATAAGCAAGATAACTTTAATGAAATGAGTATGAGTGTTATTTCTCTCACACCAGGTGAGCGTGTTCCGGCTGAGGGAATGAGTTGCCATGAAGAAGATGAGTATTCTTTCTTTATCAGTGGAGAAGTGGATACATACTGTGATGGTAAATATAGTGTGGAAAAGGCAGGAGATGCGACATTTATACCTGCTGGCATGGAACATTGGTGTATAAATAATGGTAGTGAGCCTTGCAAGTTAGTTTGCGTTATGTTAAAAAAATCTGAATAACGCAGTCGAGGGATGCTCTTGAAAAGCAACTAAGTTGGATGATACCTCTACTGTTGAGATCTCTGTTTTGGAAGATAATGAGGATATGAATCTAAAACTTATTGGTTTAAGGTAGCAAGATCATCTATCGTTATCCCGAAGAAAATAGAAATCATGGCTGTTATTGTTAATAACAGCCATGATTTTTTGGTGAACGTACAGGTGTAGGTATCACAATAGCATTGTAATAGTTTTCTATCTCCTTGTAGGTGGTATTTAAGATTAATTCTTTAAAAGTCTGTTTTAGTTAAACCTGTTTTCAGGTTATTAGGTACCAAGATCTGTGTAGCACCACCAAAATATTCAAATGCCCTATTATGTGCACTAATCCATGCATGTAAATCCATTGATAATGTAGCTTCTGCATAAGATATAGTTGACTACACGGTAGCGTAGAGACAAAAATGTATGCTTTAACTTTTTCGACAGTATCGCGATCGATGATAAAGGCTGTTGATCCCCCCAATCAACCTCAATAATTTCCCCAGGTTTTCTACGAACCCGTAAAGTTGCTTTATACTTTCGGGAGTAGCTACTATAGTGTCGCAAAAAACTCCTATAAGAATATGGAATCTTATTATTAGTATGACAAATTGCTTCATATTCATGATGGAGAAGTGAGAGTGTAACGTTTGGCTTCGCTAATTCCTTATGAATATAATCAAAATCTAATGGGTGTCGTCCCAATGCTTCCAAAGTCTTTTCTGGAAAAAGGAAATCCTCAATCCATTGATCCGTCATTTCCTCATCTAACGGACACACCAATCCTTTCTTTTCGGCCAACTGAATTGCTTCTGTTACCTTTTGACGAGAGTTTCCTGTGCTTGCAGCGATGCCCCTAAGGCTTATACCCTCATCATGTTGCTCCAAAATCTTTCGATAATAAATCATACAAAAATACCTCCTGTATAAATAAAGTCACACTTTTGTGTGCCCATTAATTATACAAGAGGTTATTCATATTTATAAAGCCGGTTCTCGAGTCTACAAACAGTAGCTCATATTCCTGTAATGATTGTCTCAAAACTTCGCAAATAAGAAATTTTACTGCAGATTGACTCTCTAATTTTATCTAAATATAAATATTGATAGAACCACTTGTATTCATAGATCTTAAGCTTTATATCACCATTGAAGTGGATCCATATTTTATGTAATTAAGGGAATTATCAAAATAATCATTGACAATTAAAACTGATGCGTATAATATATTCTGTATAGCGGTAGGGTGGTACTACCAGTTATGAAAAAATCAACTTGAATTATAAGGAGGATAATTATGTGCGATTTTGTACCAAGACAGTTCAAGGCAGCGAAAAGTCCTTGGGGAAAGGATGATCAAATAGGCAGATTAAACTGGATAACTGACAAGTCAGTAGAAGAAGTGATGAGTTCATTAGATTATTCTAACAGATATGATCTAACAGTCGATTATTTTATGGGTATGCCGTCTTGGGTTGAAGCTGGTGACCCACCATTCCAAATTTGGATGACTCATACACCCGATGGAAATAAAAATGATAATTTAACTGGGGCTTCAAAAGAAACGTTAAATAAATTCAGTTATTCTGGCGATGCCATTTCAATGTATACACACTGTGGAACTCATATAGATACATTTAGTCATTATGGTTATGATGGATTTATTTGGAATGAATACTCCGTTGAGGAAAACTTAGGGAGTAGACATTGGAATAAATGTGGACCTGAAAATTATCCTTCGATAATTGGAAGGGCTATTCTCTTAGACATTGCTAAACTAAAAAATACAAACGTTTTACGACCGTCGTACGGGATAGGAAAACAAGATATTATAGATGCAATGAAGGCTCAAGAAGTTTCCGTGAAAAAAGGGGACATAGTCTTATTAAGAACTGGACGCATGAATTACTGGCCTAATCATGAAAAATACTCCTTTCAATCCCCGGGATTGAATATTGAGGGAGCAGAGTACTTATCGGAATTAGGAGCTATGATAGTTGGGGCTGATAATATTGGTTTGGAGCAAACTCCATCAGAGGAAGAAGGAAGTTATTTTCCTGTTCATACGTACTTATTAGCTGAAGCAGGCATTCCAATTATTGAAGTGTTAAATTTGGAGGAATTATCCAAGGAAAGAATATATACGATGGGTTTTATTGCAAAAGCAATGCCAATAAAAGGAGCAACGGGAGCTCCATTACAGCCGATTATTTTTAGAATGAAATGACTAAATTTTACATATTAATAGACTTTAATAAGTTATGACAAGTAATGTTACTAGTTATCGGTACAAAAATAATGATAAATAGAGCGTGATGATATGAAAAGGTTTTCTCCAATTAAAAAAACACGAGCATATGAAACGGTTATTGAACAACTACGTTATTCAGTTGAACAGGGATGGTATAAACCAGGTGATAAGTTACCCTCAGAAAGAGAATTGTCAGAACAGCTTTCTATATCGAGGAATGTGGTAAGGGAAGCTTTGAGTATATTACAAACATCACGAATTATTGAAGTGAGGCCTGGAATAGGAGCGTTTTTAGTAGATAGTGATATCGATGTGATTTTAGAACAAATCATGGAAGTGATAACAGATGAAGACAGCGAAGTGCAGCTTATTGATTTGTTAGAACTGCGTCAAGGAATTGAAGCAATTGCAATTTATGCAGCAACAGAAAAAGCAGATGAAAATGACTTACAGGAAATTAATAATGCTTTAAGTGCTTTGGAAAAAGAGGTCAGTAATGGGAATTTAGGTGCAGAAGAAGATTTGAATTTTCATATGACTATTGGAAAAGTAAGTAAAAATAAAATGGTTATAGATATATTGAATTTAATATCTGAACAAATATTAGAAGCATTAGAAGAAACCCGAAATAAACTCATCGAGGAAAAAAAGGTTGAACAGTTCATTGGTGATCATAGAAGAATTTATGAAGCAATTGTTAGTGGGGATGCAATAGAAGCACGAAACTTAATGTGGAGTAAATTGCAAAGAACGATTGATTTCCACCGTGAATTAAGTGAGGGAAAACATGTATAAACAAATATTCAATTTAAACAAAGAAACCGCGGTAATAACTGGTGCTGGATCTGGAATAGGGAGAGAAGCAGCATTAATTTTAGCAGAATACGGTGCTAAAGTAGTTTTATTAGATATAAATGAAGAAAATGTATTCAAGACTGCTAATCAAATTAACAAAGATTTAGGAGGTAATTGTGCTGAAGCAATAATAGCCGATGTATCGAAAGAAGAAGATGTTGCAGAAGCAGTTGGAAAAATAGTTGATAAGTATGAACATGTTAATACTTTAATTAATAATGCCGGGGTAATGAAACAAGGCCCCTTTGAGAAACTGACTTTAACGGAATGGAAAGCTATTATGGATATAAATTTAAATAGTGCATTTCTTATGTCAAGCTATATCGGGAAACATATGATTGAACAAAATAACGGAAAGATCATAAATATGGCTTCTATATCTAGCGTTGTAGCAAACAGAGAGTCTCAAAGTGCTTATAACGTATCAAAGGCTGGAATTCACATGCTTACAAAATGTTTGGCAGTAGAGTGGGCAAAGTATAATATTCGTGTTAACTCTATTGCTCCTGGTTATACAAAAACAGGAATGACTAAAAACTTGAGCAATGATTCTACTACTGAGAGTAATAAAAAATTACTCCAAAACATACCCATGAATCGAATCTCTCATCCGAGTGAGATTGCGGGAATGATTTTACATCTTGCTTCAGAAGCTTCCTCATATTCTACAGGTGGTATTTATAGTGTTGATGGAGGTTATTTAGCATATTAGAATAGGGGATATCTTAGATGGTTCGCAAAGAGAATAAAGTTAACAATGATTTATATGTTAAAGATATAAAAACCATATCCAAAATGATACAAGATGGCGAGATTACATCTTATGAATTAATCACAAATATAATCAATAAAATAAACGATCATAATAAAAAATATAATAGTTTTATTACCATATTAGAAAATCAAGCTATAAGTAAAGCAAAAACATTAGATAATGACTTAAGAAATGGTAAATATAGGGGAGAGCTTCATGGTATCCCTGTAGCTTTAAAAGATAATATTTTCTACAACAACGTCAGAACTACAATGGGGTCAAAGGTATATGAAAATTTTATAGCAAAGAAAGATGCTCATATTGTTAAACTGCTGGAAGAAGCGGGTGCAATTATAATAGGGAAATTAAATACACACGAATTTGCTTACGGTACTACTGGAGATAAATCGATGTTTGGTCCGGTGAAAAACTATTATGATGTGAATCTTGTGCCAGGAGGTTCTAGTAGTGGTTCAGCTGTTTCTGTAGCGGGAGTACATTGTTTAGCGACTATAGGAACAGATACAGGGGGTTCTGTAAGGATACCAGCAGCTTTTAATAAAGTGGTAGGTTTGAAACCCACATTTGGAAGGGTGAGTAAAAGCGGGGTATATCCTCTGTGTGATTCATTAGACCATGTAGGACCTTTAACCCAATCAGTTTTTGATAACGCTTTAGTGATGAATGCCATTGCAGGATACGATACGACTGATCCTAATTCTTTATCAGTGGATGAAGAAGATTTTACAGAATTAATAGGAAATAAGATAAATGGCATTAGAATCGGGATTCCAACAAATGATTATTTTAAGAACATGGATGATATCGTAAAAAAGGAATATGAAAGTGTAGTTGGGAAATTGAAAGAGCACGGGGCACTTGTTACTTATATTAGTATAAAAGATTTAGATGAATTAAACAGATCCTTCTGGATAACCTTAGCAAGTGAAGGATATTACTGCCATAAAGAAACAGTTGAAAAAAACAGTAACAAAATGGATGTTGAAGTAGTGGATAGAATTCAAAGTGGAGCGAACATAAGTGCATTTGAATATATAAAAGCCCAACATTTAAAACAAGAATATAAAGAGTATTTCGAGGAGTTGTTTCATTCAATTGACATAATATTAACTCCGACTGTCCCAATCGTCCCTCCTAAAACAGGAGAGTCAACCGTACGTATTAAATCAGAAGATATTCAGTTAAAGCATGTACTTAATAAATTTACAGGGATTACTAACTTTGTTGGATTGCCAAGTCTATCTATGCCAGCAAGTCAAGATCCCAAACTACTTGTAGGTATTCAATTGATTGGGAATTATTTGCAAGAAGCATTAATTTATCAAGTAGCTGGATTTATAGAAGAATTAAATAAACAGAAATAACCCATTTAAATTAAACAATGCATTCACTCTAATAGAGCGTATTGAGGGGCATTGTTTACATAAAAGAGGACGTGAATAAGTTTGGAAAAGAAGTCAAATACATCGTATGGTGATGCGGAATTTAGTGATTTTTTAAAGATGGCATTCCGTAGACATTTGGGACATGATGAAGCTGATTATGAAAAGCCTGTAATCGGAATTGCGAATACATTTAGTGAAGTAAATAGATGTCATTCACACATTCAACCAATGGTAGAAACTATAAAGCAAGGTGTCATAGCAGGTGGTGGTACCCCTTTGGAATTTCCAATTATGTCATTGGGTGAAATGTTCACTAGTCCAACAACTATGATGTATAGAAATTTAGTTGCAATGGATACGGAAGAAATGATCACTGCACAACCTATTGATGGAGTGGTGCTAATAGGTGGCTGCGATAAAATGGCACCTGCACAACTAATGGGAGCGGCTAGTGCAAATAAACCTTCTATATTATTTTCAGGTGGACCAATGAATAATGGTGAATATAAAGGGAGGACTCTAGGGGCCTGTTCCGATTGCAGATATTTTTGGCAAGAATACAAAGCAGGGACTGTAAGTGAAACAGAAATTAAAGAAATTAATAAGGAATTAGCGCCAACGGCTGGACATTGTATGGTAATGGGTTCTGCCAGCACAATTGCATCTTGTTCAGAGGCATTAGGGATGATGTTACCGGGAGGTGCGGCTATCCCCGCAACAGTAAATGAACGAATGCATATGGCAAGAGAAACTGGTAAACAAATTGTCAGATTAGTGAATCAACGTATCAAACCATCTGATATTATGACAAAAAAGTCATTTGAAAATGCAATTCGCCTACTAATGGCAATTGGTGGATCAACGAATTCAGTAATTCACCTAACTGCGATTGCGAAGCGGGTTGGGATTAAAATTGATTTAGATTTATTTGAAATTATAAGTGAAGAAACACCCTTTATTGCAAATATGCGTCCAGCGGGGGAATATCAAATGCAAGATTTATATCATGCAGGGGGTATCCCGGTTGTGTTAAAAGAATTAGAATCATTGCTTCATTTAGATGAACTTACGGTTACAGGAAAGACCATAGGTGAAAACTTAAATAATATAAAAATTGAGGAAGTATATCGAGATATTGTAAGAACAATTAATAATCCACTTCATAAAGATGGAGGAATTACTGTTCTTAAAGGGAACATTTCTCCAAATGGTTCTATCATAAAACCCAAGGCGGTTATCGATAAAAAATTATTAAAACATAAGGGGAAAGCGGTTGTATTTAAGTCAATTGAGGATATGGAAAAACGTATTAATAGTGAAGCATTAGAAGTAGACAAAGATAGTGTTCTAGTCTTACAAAATGCGGGTCCAGTCGGAGCACCAGGTATGCCAGAAGCAGGTATGATTCCAATTCCACAAAAGCTATTAAAGCAAGGTGTTCGAGATATGGTTAGAATTTCGGATTGTCGGATGAGTGGAACCGCCTTTGGAACGGTCGTTCTACATATTTCGCCAGAATCAGCAATTGGTGGACCATTAGGATTAGTAAAAGATGGTGATTTAATTGAGTTAGATGTAAAAAATCGTATCCTTAATGTTGATATTTCTGAAGATGAATTAAAAGAAAGACAAATCGGGTGGAAAGCTCCAGAGTTTGAAGACAGAGGTTATTATTGGATGTATAGAAAGCATGTACTTCAAGCAGATGAAGGTTGTGATTTTGATTTCATGCTACCTGACTTTAAAGATAAAAGTATATTATAAACATGAATCTAAATTAAAGAGTATTTAATCAAAATATTTCATCCGTTTTTTAAGCATCATCCGATTGTTAAAATGAAAAAGGTGTGAAAGCGCTAACTATAATGTGATGTAGTTTGATTAGTCAGTTTTAAAGGAAGGCTTGTTAATTAAAATGCTAAAAAGATACGCAATAAATCAAAAAGTGTAGGTGAAACTAAAATGAAGCTAAAAGGAAAGGTAGCAATTATCACTGGAGCAAAACAAGGAATTGGTCGAGCAATCGCCAAATCCTTTGCTAAAGAGGGAGCCGATCTGTCATTAAATTACTTTGAACAAGGCAAAGGTGAAATCTTAGAATTTACTAAAGAATTACAGAATGAGTATGGAGTAAAAATCATTTCAAATGAAGGAGATATTTCAAAGGAGGATACGGCTAGAAGTTTAATTGAAAATACAATAAAAGAATTTCATAAGATTGACATCTTAATAAACGTAGCTGCTATTGATAATCAATCATTAGTCAAAGATATGGAGATCTCAAATTGGGAAAGAATGATAGATGTTAATTTAAAAAGTGTGTTTCTAACTACAAAATATACTATACCTTATATGATCAAGCAAAATTCGGGTAGAATTATTAACTTTGCATCGCAATTAGGACAAAAAGGAGAAGCTGGAAAGAGTCATTATGCTGCTTCTAAAGCGGGGATTATAGGATTTACAAAATCTGTTGCACTTGAGGTTGGACAATATGGAATAACTGCAAACTGTATAGCTCCAGGTCCAATTGAAACTCAAATGGTATCCATGTATTCAGATGAAGAAAGGACACAAAAGGAGGAGAATCTTGTAATTCCTAGATTTGGAAAGGTTGAAGAAGTGGTTCCCACTGTAATATTTTTAGCATCTGAACCAGATGGAAATATTTATACAGGACAAACACTTGGACCGAATTCGGGAGATGTAATGTTATAGGTCTACTTTAATTATTATATCTATCTGTATAATTTAATAGTTTTCTATCTGAATTTTGTCTCTTTTAAATTACTCAATAATTATATTAATCTTTTATGTAAAAGAGGAGGTATCTTTTTGAAATTATTAGCATCAGGGAGCCCTTATGAGGTTAAATTGAAAAAACAAGGGCTAATATTATCGTTTATAATCTTTTTAATTATAGCATCAATATCCATTGACGCTTTTATGACAACAACAAATATACTAACAGTATTAAGACAATCGTCAATAATTGGTATTATAGCGATAGCCATGACCTTTGTAATTATAGGTGGAAACTTTGACCTTTCGGTAGGATCGCTTCTATCATTAACTACCGTTATGTCCTTGGATCTCCATGATAAAATAGGACCTTTAGCAACTATTATAGTGGTTATTCTTATTGGGATACTAATTGGTTGTATTAATGGTGCTTTAGTTGGCTTTTTAAAGTTAAATTCATTAATTGTAACACTTGGAATGTTATCTTTATTGCAAGGAATGACACTGATTTATTCTAATGGAGAAAACGTTTCCATTGCTCAGCCAGAGGAAACATGGTTCTCAATTATTGGAAGAGGCAATATTATTGGTATCCCTATACCTGTAATTATCTTAGTTACTTTAGTTATAATCTTCCAATTTATACTTACCAAAACTACTTACGGTCGTAAAGTTTATGCAATTGGTGGTAATGGTATAGCGAGCAATTTTACAGGAATTAGACGTAATTTAACTGTTTTTAGTACTTTTATTTTAACGGGAGTTTGTACTTCTATTGCAGGCATAATAATGGCTTCAAGAGTGATGGTTTCTCAAAATCAAATTGGACAAGGTTATGAATTAGAAATTATTGCTGCTGTTATATTAGGAGGAACCAGTTTGATGGGGGGATCTGGTAGTGTTACCAAAACTTTAATCGGAGTTCTAATACTTGGTTTTGTCAATAATGCCCTTCTCTTGCTAGGATTTCCTTACTATACTCAGTGGATAGTAACATGGTTTGTAATAATAGCTGCTGTTTGGCTTGATATGAGCTTGAAAAAGGAGAGAAGTCTCGCATGAACAATGCAATAAATGGAAATTCCAAAATAAAAGAGAATACATCCGAAAAAAATAATAATAAATTTGCAATAATGTTAAAAAATATCTTTGTTAAACAACCAGTTTGGGTAGTATTACTTGTATGTATAATTTTATTTAGTATATTAAGTCCGTATTTTTTAACACTTATGAACATTACTAATATATTAATCCAATCATCTATCATTGGATTTATGGCTATAGGAATGACATTTATTTTAATAAATGGAAATATTGATTTATCTGTGGGTTCTTTGATGGCATTGGTTTCAGCCGTAGTAATCATTTTACAACCTCTTGGGTTGTTTTTATCAGTAACTATAGGTTTATTGATTGGAATATTGATAGGGATCCTCAATGGAGTAATTATTACAAAAATAGGCGTGAACTCATTTATTACAACATTGGCTGCTATGATTGGTATTCGGGGTCTTGTTTATGTTGTTACAAAGGAACAATCGGTGTCTGGGACCAATATGAAATTCAATGAATTAGGATTAATGGAGATAGGCTTTATACCAGTTGTAGTTATTATTTTTATTCTCTTATTTTTATTAGGGGAGTGGGTTTTACGAAAAACATCTCACGGAGTAAATACATTTGCCATTGGTGGAAATAAAGATGCAGCTAAAAATGCTGGGATAAAAGTTGATCGAAATATTATTATAAACTATGCAATAATTGGTGCAATGTGTGCTATTTCAGGTATTGTTTTATCTTCTCAAATTAATGCAGCAACTCCCACTACCGGAGAGACATATGAACTGTGGGTAATTGCGGCTGTTGTTCTTGGTGGAACAAGTCTCCAAGGAGGAGTGGGGGGCATTTTCAGGACCTTTGGAGGAGTAATGGTAATAGGTATTATAAGAAATGGCATGAATTTATTAGGTATAGAATCTTATTATGTTTATGTTGTTATGGGACTAATTCTAATTGCAGTCATATTTATGGATAGTAGAATTCAAAGGAATAATTAATGTAAATTACTTTTTATAAGGGGTTGAGATATTTATGTATTAAATTAAATTAAATTAAATTAAATCTCTTACTAGTCAATGTATTATCTAATTAAATTTTATCCGTGGGCTTTATTAAATTAAAATTAAAGGGGATTATAATATGAATAAAAGATTTTTACTAGTATCCGTTATGTTACTCACACTATTAGTAGGATTAATGGCAGCTTGTGGATCTACAGAAGGAAAGACAGACAATAAAGATAGTATAACTATGGGGATTGCAATTGCAGATGTGGGACAAGACGGTTATAATACACTATTTGCAAATACTATAAAAGAAACTGCTGAAAAGGAAGGTATACAGATTGATGTTTTGGATGCTCAAGCTGATGCAGTAAAACAAGCAAATCAAATTGAGGATTTAATGCAAAAACAAGTTGATATTATTATGGTTTGGCCTGTGAATGCTAAAGCTATTGTACCAGTGGTGAAAAAAGCTCACGAAAAAGGATTTCCAATATTATCTGTAAACTCCATCATAGATGAATCAGGAATTGATTATATCAATGGTTATACTGGCCCAGATGATTTTGAACAGGGTAGATTAGCAGGTGAGTTAATGGTTGAAGCTCTAAATGGTGAAGGAAAAGTGGTAGAAATAATAGGTACACCAGGTGCAGATAACACCAATCTTAGGGTGGAAGGATTTCATGAGGCTATTCAAGATTCTGATATAGAAGTCATTGAGAGTCAGCCTTCCGATTGGGATCTTGAAAAGTCTCAGCAAATTATGGAAAACTATTTAACAAAATATAATGAAATTGATGGAATTTTTGCTATGAGTGATAATGTAGGAACAGGCGCCTATAATGCTATAAAAGAAGCGGGTAGAGAAAGTGAGATTGCTATAACTAGTGCTAATATGTATGATTCTGGTTATGAGTTAATAGAGAAGGGTGAATATTACGGTTCGGTCGAACAATCGCCTATTGAGGATGCAAAACTAGCAGTAAAAACTGCGATTGATATTGTAAATGGTGAGGAAGTTGAATTTGCAAATTTTATCGACACACCAAAAGTAACACAGGAAAATATTGAAGAATTCGAAAAACCTGGATTTTAATTAGATGGGACTAAACTAGAATCATAGTTTAGTTCCCCATTTAGAATCGTTTTATTAAAAGGGAAAAGGCAACGTTATTCTTTATAATATGTTGTTTTATGTATAATTGGCAAAAGATGAAGATGTTAATAAATTACTGAAGTAAATAAGTGAAGCTAAGAGGGGAGGACATGTATTGAATAATAATAGCGTTTTAGAGATGAGAAATATTACAAAAAGCTTTCCGGGTGTTAAGGCATTAAATAAAGTCAATTTGAACATCAATAATGGGGAGGTACATGCACTTTTAGGTGAAAATGGAGCTGGAAAGTCAACTCTAATGAAGATACTTGCTGGAATTCATACTGCTGATGAGGGGGAAGTTATCTTTAATGGAGAAAAGATAACATTTCGTACACCCCAAGAAGCAAGTGAAAAGGGTATATTATTAATACATCAAGAACTATCACTCGTTAACGAACTTTCTATAGCAGAAAATATATTTTTAGGAAACCTGCCAAAGAAGTACATTAATGTAATAGATAAAGCAGAATTAAAAAAGAGGTCTCGCAAGGCATTAGATAGACTAGATTGTCACTTTTCTGTAGATGAACTAGTAGGGAACTTGACTGTTGCTCAACAACAAATGGTGGAAATAGCACGAGCACTTGTTTATAACCCAAAATTGATAATCTTTGACGAACCAACTGCTTCACTGACAGAAACAGAAAAAGAAATTTTATTTAAAAATATACGCCAATTTAAAGAACAAGGAATTGCAAGTATATATATATCACACAGATTGGAAGAGATAATTGAAATTACGGACCGAATTACTGTACTTAGGGATGGTGAGAAGACTGGTGAACGTTTAACAAAAAGTATAACTCAAGATGATATTGTAGAACTTATGATTGGTAGAAAAATTAATAAGAAACTTACAGAGGGAGTGCATAAGGATTTAGGGAAGGAAGTAATAAAGGTAAACAATATCACGAGTGGGGATACTTTTACAAATATAAGTTTTTCAATTAGTGAAGGAGAAATTCTTGGCCTTTATGGATTGATAGGAGCAGGTAGAACAGAAGTTGCCGAATCTATTTTTGGCATTCGAAAAATTAATAGTGGTGATATTTTTTTTGAAGGAAAAGAGCAAAAAATATCCAATTCAAACAAAGCTGTTAAATTAGGAATAGGTTTTGTTCCTGAGAACAGAAAAGAACAAGGTCTAATACTAGAGATGAGTTGCAAAGATAATATGACTTTAGCAAGCCTTAATAAGGTAAGTAGACAAGGAGTAATAAATTCTAAAAGAGAAAAATCTACATTCAATGAATATGTAGAGCTCCTTTCAATTAGCACACCAGGACCACTTCAACCTGTAATTAACTTAAGTGGAGGAAACCAACAAAAAATAGTGATTGGAAAATGGATTAACTCAAATCCGAAATTATTAATTCTTGATGAGCCAACTAGAGGTATTGATATTGGTTCTAAGACAGAAATACACAAGCTTATCCATGAGCTTGCAAGTCAAGGGTTTGCTATTCTTGTTATCTCGTCTGAAATGCTCGAGATAATGGCAGTTAGTCATAAGGTTATTACAATGTATGAAGGCCGAGCGACAGGGGAGTTCCACGATAAAGAAATTACAGAAGCTAATTTGATTCGGGGAATTTCAGGTTTAGAAAGAGTTACAGAAAAAGCGTGAAGTGATTATCAGAAGCATCGCTATCTATTTTATTTATTAGAGGTTTTAGAGCTTAATCACTACAACATGTAGTTTCGTTGAACCTTTATTAACTGCATGTTGTAGTAACATGGGCGATTCAGGTAATTATGAAATTCACTCGTTTGTAAGAAAAATAAGCTTTTTACGTGCTTTTTGAATCTGTTTTATATGATATTGTTGTGGCTTGAAATGAATCTTCTATGGATAAGAATTTCTGGACAGGGAGCCCAGCTAATCTAACGGTTTTATAATCGATATATTGTGCATGATTAACTTCTTTCTGTGGAAGGGTTCAATACAGGCATTGTCATAAAAACTATCTTTATAACTAAAGGAGTGTATCATTTTCCATTGTTCTAATGTTTCATTGGACACATCCTCCCATAATTAATTTTAGTAACTTATCCGAGATGTGTCCATGGAACTATACGAGCATCAACTTCAATGAATTTAATTATGAACAGATTGCCTTAAAAACTCATTTAATACGAGAGCACTCGCACCAATAACCCCGCTGTCTTTCCCTATAGTAGAATGAGCTAACTTATATGTTTCTCTTAAAGCGTTCCATGTTTGCGAGTTAGTT
>JAPFCO010000154.1 GCA_026169505.1 Pseudogracilibacillus sp. | reverse complement strand
GAAGAGCTCTCGAGCAAAGAATTACGGATACGAGCAAGAAGAAGAGCTCTCGAGCAAAGAATTACGGATACGAGCAAGAAGAAGAGCTCTCGAGCAAAGAATTACGGATACGAGCAAGAAGAAGAGTCCTCGAGCAAAGAATTACGGATACGAGCAAGAAGAAGAGTCCTCGAGCAAAGAATGACAGTTACGAGCAATTAAAAGAGCTCCTGAGCAAACAAATGGTGATTCGAATTTGTTTTGTAACATTATATTTAAATGGGGACTTTTTCAGTGCCTTTTTTACTGGAATTCAACGTTTTCACATCGCCATAAAGGTTGTGATGATTCTGTCGAAAGCTCCCGCATAGCTATGGTATAATAGAGGGAATCATCGATGTGTGTGTAAGTGAAAGTTAGGCGGGTAATGATGGGTAAAGAGAGATCAAATAATGTTGTGTATGGTGCTTTATTATTAACCATTGCAGGACTGCTTAGTAAAGTGCTCAGTGCAACATACCGAATTCCGTTACAAAATTTAACGGGAGATTTAGGTTTTTATATTTATCAGCAAGTATATCCATTCATAGGTACAGTGATGATTTTGGCATTGTACGGGTTTCCAGTTGCCATTTCTAAAATGACGGCTGAACATAATCAGCAACAAAAGCAAATGACATATACGTCCTTTTATGTCCCTTTATTCGCTGTTTTAATGGTGATAAATGGACTGTTATTTGCTTTATTATACATATTAGCTCCTTCACTCGCTATTTGGGTTGGGGATGAAGGATTAGTAAGAGCATTTCGTCTAGCCGCGATTAGCTTCTTGCTTATTCCATTCTTATCATTATTACGAGGTGTGTCACAAGGGCTCGGTAATATGAAACAAACGGCTTATTCACAAGTAGTCGAGCAGCTTATTCGTGTAGCGGTCATTATTTTCGCAAGCTATTTAGTTGTTATAGAAAAAATAGATATTTATCAAATTGGCGAATTTGGTGTACTTGCTACAATAGCGGGTATGCTTGTGGCAATTAGTTTATTAATATGGTATTTTCCAAAAAAGAAACCGTCATCCGTAGTGATGGAAAAGCAACAAAAAATTCCGTGGAAGTATTATTTTACAACTTGTCTCACAATAGGGGTGATTGCATCAGCAAATCATATGATATTATTGCTAATGCAAATGGTTGATATGTTAACATTGGTCCCGAACTTGATGAGCTATGGATTACCATCTATTGCTGCGATGGAAGCGAAGGGGATCTTTGATCGTGGTCAACCACTTATTCAGTTTGGCGTTGTTATCGGTTCTTCATTTGCGCTTGCACTTATCCCAGATGTTGTTCGGAAACAAGCAGTAGATGTGCAAAGACAATCCGAATCCATTCGAGACGGATTATTGTTCAGTTTCTACCTTGCTCTAGGGGCAACGGTTGGATTGTTTTTCTTAATGAAAGAGACGAATGTCTTTTTATTTACAAATAGTGATGGCACAGGTAGCTTACAAATTCTTTCACTAACGATTATGTTTACTTCGATTACGATTACAGCTGCTGCAGTTTTACAAAGTTTAGGGTATTTGAAATGGATAGCTTATTGTATTGTTGCTGCAATTATATGTAAGTGGTTTTTAAATATAATGCTTGTTCCGATGCTTGGAATTAGTGGCAGTGCGCTTGCAACTGTAGCTAGTATATTAATTCTATGTACTGCTATCGTAATGTTATTATATAAAAAACTACCAGCTGTACAATTTTTGCATCATGTAAGCTGGGGACCATTAGTGGTCGCGATTGGTGGAATGGTACTCTATATGTCTTGTGTACGTTATATATGGATGCTATTTGTTCCAGAAACGAGAATGACGCTGCTTATGTATCTTGGGATAGTTGTAAGTACGGGAGCGTTATTATATCTCGTGTTATTATTACGATACAACGTTTTGACGGATAAACAAATTCAAGCATTACCTTTCTCAACGAAGATAATGACGATAAAAGAAAAAGTACAGAAAAAAGAAAGGATGTAGGTGAATTCAAATGAGTGGACGTATAGAAGTGATCGGACTGGGTGCAGGAGACCTTGAGCAGCTCTCACTAGGGATCTACCGAAAATTAACGAGTCATGTTGGAAAAGTGTTTGTTCGTACATTGGACCATCCGGTTATTCCTAAATTGATGGACGAGGATGTTTCATTCCAAAGTTTTGATGCATTGTATGAAGCATCGGAACAGTTCGAAACAGTGTATGAAAATATAACAACTACATTGCTGGGTGCGGCACAAAATGAGTCTGTATTATATGCGGTGCCGGGGCATCCGATGCTTGCTGAGAAAACGGTGCAATTATTATTGGAGCAGGAGCAGATAGACATCGATATTATCGGTGGGCAAAGTTATTTAGATGATTTATTTACAACATTAAGGATCGATCCAATCGACGGTTTTCAATTTATAGATGGTACGGCGTTTCAACGAGAGGAATTAAACTACCGTAACCATCTTATTTTTTGCCAAGTGTATGACGCTTTTATTGCGTCCGAGGTGAAGCTAACATTATTAGAAGATTTACCACCATCTTATGAAGTAACCGTTGTTGAAGCTGCTGGATCGAAGGATGAGCGAATCCTTCACGTCCCTTTAGAGGAACTAGATCGAATCATCATGTTTAGTAATTTGACGAGTGTGTATGTTCCGCCTG
>JAPFCO010000250.1 GCA_026169505.1 Pseudogracilibacillus sp. | reverse complement strand
TCCATGGCATTATCTTTTTGTTAAATCTTTTCGATCTGCTGCCATTGGCGGTTGTTCCATCCAACCCTTTTCAATAAGAATATTTGCCCCATCATTGGAATACTTCCCTATCTCCGCAATCAATCTTGTATATTGAACACTTAAATCATGCCTAGGACTTGATGTTAGCGAATAACCGTATTGACCAATTCCGGATGCGATAAGCGTTGTAATAAAATTCATCATAAGCCGGTCAGAAAATGGCGCAATGGTGGAATCAGTGACTTCGGATGTCATCAGTTGGGTTCCGCTAGGTAAATAATTATCTTTCAAAATATCGGAAAAGACATCATAATGTTTTCCAGCGATATCCCGCCCTCTTGCAAAAAATCGCCTTACTTCTTTGTCGTGGGCTACTTGACTAAAGCCGGTAATAACTGCTTGACCTAACGCATTACGTCTCGCTGCATAAACAAGATTGGTAATTTCTGTACCTAGTAATGGACGGCGTTCGCCAAACCAACCTGCTAAAAATCTTTCTTTTTTTATAAAATCCACTTTGTTTGGCTTTGGTATTTGCGGCGCGCGAATATTAATTCCTTTAATCTTCGCTAATTCCTTTGCTTCTTTATGCAAGATTTGCGTGTCAGTCAAACATTCTGAGTAAAATGCTATCACATCTGAACGATCAACAAGTGGTAAAACGGATCCATACACAATTAGATTCAAGTTTGTCATGTTGACGATATATTCTAGATACAATTTATCTGAAAAGAGTCGAGGCGCATCCAGGTTGACATCCTGATTAGTGAAGCCATGTGGCAATGGATAGTTTTCCTCATTAAAAAATCGGCTTTCTTTTTCTTTGCGTTTTTCTGCTAATGTCAAAGCATGTTCAAGGACATTGAGAATTTGTTCATCTTCAATATGTTGTAAAAAAAAGCTTATCCCACAAATGGTAAGTGTATCTTCTTGGTAGGAAGCCCACAGGCTAGTTATTTCAGCAGATGTCAGTGGTATATAGTGCTCCTTGTTTTCCATTATTTTATATCCTTTCTTTAAAAGAGTTTTATTAAAGTCAGATTTCAGTCTATATTCTTTCCACCCTTTGTATAAAATAACCTACAATTGGGAAAAAGAAGGGAGGGAACGAATAGAAGCCTGAGGTGAAAGCAGATGAGAAGACGCTCATTTGTCCGTAAAAGTAAACGAACAGAGGGAAAGCAAGAAGAAGAAAACATTTTCACCCCCTTGTTCAGGGAGTTACGAAAAAATGCGGATAAAATTAAAGAAATGCTGGACGATCCGGATGATTTAGTGATTCGTGAATTTACCGTTGGAGAAGAGAATTATTCGTGTGCAGTAGTTTATATAGATGGTTTGATTGATAGGGATCTTATTCAAAATAGTATGTTAGAAAGTTTGCAAAATATAACAAGCGAGGGAAAGGAAAACAAAAAAATAGCAGTGGTTTTTGATGAGATTTATAAGGAGTTTATTTCGATAACGAAAATAGAAAAAGGTACGACATTAGAGGATGTATCGAATGGCATTCTTTCAGGGAAAGCCGTGTTTTATTTAGATGGCATAAATACTGTCTTGATCATGGATGCCATGGGTGGAGAAACACGTGCGATCGAACAACCTATTACAGAAACATTGATTCGTGGCCCAAGAACATCATTTGTAGAAAACATAGGTACAAATTTGTCATTGCTACGCCGTAATATTCAAGCGCCTAATTTAAGGTTCAAGACACAAACAATCGGACGTCGTAGTAAAAGAAGTCTTGTTGTCGCTTATGTGGAGGATATTGTCAATCCGGAGATCCTAAAAGAGGTGACTCGCAGGCTAAACACAATTGATATTGATGATGCGCCTGAGTCAGGTTATATTGAGCAATGGATTGAAGACAGTTTTTTGTCCCCCTTCCCTCAACTATTAGATACAGAGCGGCCGGATACGGTTTCTGCTTCGCTATTACAGGGAAAGGTAGCAATTTTACTAGATGGAACGCCTTTTGTTTTAATCATGCCAATAACGATTGGTGATATTTTTAAATCTCCAGAAGATAATTATGAACGGTGGCTTTATGGAACACTTTTAAGAATTCTACGTTATTTTGGGGCATTTCTTGCGTTGTTTTTACCTGGAATATATATTGCCTTAACATCCTTTCATCAAGGATTGTTACCATCAAAGCTAGCTTTCTCGATTGCAGCCGCAAGGGAGGGAGTACCTTTTCCTCCATTAGCAGAGGCCGTTCTTATGGTCGTTACAATGGAGTTATTGCAGGAAGCAGGGGTCAGGTTGCCCACACCGATTGGACAAACAATCGGTATTGTCGGAGGGCTCGTGATTGGAGAAGCAGCTGTACAAGCTGGGATCGTAAGCCCAACAATGGTCATTGTCATTGCGCTTACAGCAATCGCGTCCTTTACTACTCCAACGTTTAGTTTAGGTATTTCATTGCGGATCTTGCGCTTTGCCTTCATGTTTGCAGCCGCTGCATTTGGCCTTTACGGAGTTATTCTTATTTATATTATGGTCAATATTCATATTGTTAACTTGACGAGCTTTGGAATCCCTTACTCTACGCCATTCGCTCCGACCATGTTAAGGGATTTCAAGGACCTTATTTTACGAGCACCAAGATCGATGTTAACGAAGCGCCCAGAATATTTACAACCGGAAGATCCAACGGCTGCGAACAAAGGGGAACGAAAGTCATGAAACGGTTTGCATATGCTGATGAAAAAATCGGTAGCAAAGAAATAATGATTATCATCCCATCGATGTTAGTAGGTGGAGGGATGCTAACGTTACCTAATGAACTAGCAAAGGTAACGAATGGGTCGGATGGCTGGATATTGATCGCTCTTGGCGGCATGATTACACTTGTTGTTGCATGGTTAGTATCTAAATTAGCAACAAACTTTCCGAACCAACTATTTTTAACTTATGCATCAACCATTACAACAAAACCAATAGCGATTTTATTAACATGTGTATTTGGTGTGGTAGGGCTGCTAATTGCATCGTATGTCATCCGCAATATTGCGGATACTGCTAAAGAATATTTGTTTGATCAAACGCCAGTCGAAGTAATTGCCCTTACCTTTCTACTTGTAGTGGTCTATGCGATAGCAAGCTCGCGGATTGGACTGTTTCGCCTGAATATGCTGTTCTTCCCATTCCTCTTCATTATAGTTATTTTGTTAATATTTTTTAGCATACAGTGGTTTGAGCCAAGTAACTTGTTACCAATGTTACAAACAAGGCCTTCTAACTATATTAAGGGGATTGATGCTGCCTTAACATCCTATGTAGGAGTTTTCGTTCTCCTGTTTTATCTCGCTTTTGCAGAAAAACCGAAAGAGGCGCCGAAGATGATAGTGATAGGTGTTTGCATGCCAATCATTCTATATACTGCTGTATTTATTATGTGTATTGGTGTATTTGGGCATGCAGCTACAGCAGACCTTTCGAATCCTACTATTGAGCTTGCAAGACGTGCGGAGATACCAGGTGCTGTGCTTGAAAGGATGGAGGTTGTCTTTTATGTGACTTGGATGATGGCGATATTTAATACGTCAGCAATGGCTCTTGATATAGCAGTTTTAGCTATTCAATCTATATTTGCAAAGGTGACAAAAATGCATATCATTTTTGTCATAACACCAATTACTTATGTCATTTGTATGTTGCCTCAAGATTATGTCCAGCTTGCAAAGTTTGGTGACTTTGTCAGTTACTTCGCTTCTATAGCTACAGTGTCCATAACTATTTTATTGCTTACTATTGCAAAAATAAGAGGGGTGAAACAAGGTGAGTAAAAGGCTGTTTGATTTCCTTCTTTGTTTGTTGTTACTCGTATTATTGACGGGTTGTTGGGATAATATATCAATTGAAGAACGTGGCTTTGTAGTTGGTTCAGCACTAGATAAGTCAGACGAAGCAACGGATGAACAAGATCAGTTAATTTTAACCAACCAGTTTGTAATACCCTCTGGAATTAGTACAAATGCTATGGGAGGGGACAGTGGATCAAGTGCCTTTGTGAATTTATCAGCTACAGGAGATAGCATTTTTGCAATGGATGCAGATATGGCATCATTAACGAGTAAGATACCCTTTTTTGAACATTTGCAGCTGTTAGTTGTTTCGGAAGATTTAATTGGTACACCAAATTTATTTACGAACACATTGGATGTTTTCATTCGTGATAAGCAGATGCGAAGAGGGGTAAATATCATCGTCGCGAAAGATGCGAAGAGTATTCTTGATATCCAGCCAGAAAACGAAAAAATACCTACCGTCTACATTGAGGACTTACTTGAGAACAGTTTGGAAAAAGCGAGCCTATTTAAACCTGTGTCTGTAGGAGAAATTCATGAATATTTGTTAACAAATAGTAGTTTTGCCATCCCTAAAATTAAACCATTAGAACATGAAGTGGAGTATGAGGGTGCCGTCGTTTATCATGGGGTTGAACATAAGGCAGTTGGATCTTTGGACAAGGTAGAAATGACTGCATTAAACTTAATTACTACAAAAGATATGCATGGCGGAACGCTGGAGTTTCATTATGAGGAAGATTTAATTACTTTCCGGATATATAATGCAAAAAGCAAAATTAAAATTGATGATCAGGACCCTGAAAATATTAAAATTGATATAAATATAGGAGTAGAAGGAGGTATTGCAGAAGTATTTGGTAACAAAAGTTTACATGAAGGAAAAAATATCAAAGGGATCGAGAAAGCGGCAGCGAAAAAAATAGAAGAACTCGTTAATGATACTGTAGAAAAAGCGCAAAAGGAATTGAATGCCGATATTTTTGGCTTTGATGACAAAATGAGGCAAAGGCATTTTCAAACGTGGGAGAAAATCAAAGATAATTGGGAGCAAGGTGAGAATTACTTTGCTGAAAGTGATATACAAGTAACGGGTAAAGCGAGAGTTCGTACAGCAGGGGCAACAGATAAAACACATAAAGATAAGAAGGAGTGAAACGTTATATGATCGATCTATTGATTGGTTTTTTGCCAGATAAATTAATCCTTATCTGTACGATAATTGCCTTTGTCGTTCCGCATTCCGTTTATAAGATCAATGAGAAGCTCCATGAAGATGGTGATCCAGCATGGAAGAAAGTGGATCGGGAAGTAGAATAGAAAAAGACACTTGTAGGTTGACAGAAGGCGAGTTGTGAAGAAGGTTATCATATGAATACTATTATACTCCAAGCTTAAATTGGGATGAAATTGTGCAGACCATTAATTGTTTACTCCTAATTTTGTCAATTAGAAAGTTCAAACAAAAAGTAATTTATGTAAATATGACTTGTTTTTTGTTATGATATAGATGAATTGATATTCTAGGAGGAACGAAAAGCAAATGGACCATTTAAAACAAGCGGATCGCGAATTATTTGATGCAATTGAAGCGGAAAGAGGACGTCAACAAAGTAATATTGAATTAATTGCTTCCGAAAACTTCGTATCAGAAGCAGTAATGGAAGCAGCAGGATCTGTATTAACGAATAAATATGCAGAAGGCTATCCTGGTAGACGGTATTATGGTGGGTGCGAGCATGTAGATGTTGCAGAAGACTTAGCGCGAGATCGTGCTAAAGAATTATTTGGAGCAGACCATGTTAATGTTCAACCACACTCAGGAGCCCAAGCTAATATGGCAGTGTACTTCTCTGCATTAGAGCCAGGTGATACTGTCTTAGGGATGAACTTAAGTCATGGCGGACATTTAACACATGGTAGCCCGGTTAACTTTAGTGGGGTTTTGTATAATTTTGTTGAATATGGTGTCGATCCAGAAACAGAATTACTTGATTATGATGCCATTTTAGCTCAAGCAAAAGAAGTAAAACCTAAAATGATTGTAGCGGGAGCAAGTGCGTATTCTCGTACAATTGATTTTAAAAGGTTCCGCGAAATCGCTGATGAAGTTGATGCTTATTTATTTGTCGACATGGCCCATATTGCTGGTTTAGTAGCTGCAGGCCTTCATCCAAATCCTGTACCTTACAGTGATTTTGTTACAACGACAACACATAAAACATTAAGAGGTCCACGCGGTGGAATAATTTTATGTAAAGAAAAGTATGCAAAAAGTATCGATAAACAAGTATTTCCAGGTACTCAAGGTGGTCCATTAATGCATATTATTGCTGCGAAAGCGACTGCGTTTAAAGAGGCGTTATCTGCAGACTTTAAAACGTATGCCAAGCAAATTATCGATAATTCACAAGCGTTAGGTGAAGGATTAATACAAGGTGGAGTCCGTATCGTATCAAATGGATCGGACAACCATTTATTACTACTTGATGTGTCAAAACTAGGCTTAACAGGGAAAGTAGCGGAAGAAGCTTTAGATAAAATTGGTATTACAACGAATAAAAATACGATTCCTTTCGATCCAGAAAGTCCATTTGTTACAAGTGGTGTACGTGTAGGAACAGCTGCTGTAACAACTCGTGGATTTAAAGAAGCAGAGATGAAAGAAATTGCTGAAATTATCGTTTTAACATTGAATAATATCGAAGATGACGCTAAGTTAGCCGAAGCATCTAATCGGGTTGCTGCATTAACAGGTCAATTTCCTTTATATGCATAAATAGGTAACACCCTACGTTTTAGGGTGTTTTTTCCTGCGCATCCTAGATTTAAGTGAGACATGCTATAGATGTATCGATATTTATCGTATGATAACATACAGTAACTTTTGTGCTAACTGCTGCTATTACAGCCTTACAGTAGAAGGAAACTGTGCAGTAACTTTAATGATGTAATAAGCAAATACTGTAGCATGTGCTCTAGGCTGTTTTCCGCTGCGGACCGTTGCTTTCCTCGGTGCCACGAAGAATTGCAGTTCATTCTTCGCACTTCAGCCTCCTCGGAAGCAAAAGTCGCTTCCTACGGGGGTCTTCGGACTCGTGGGACTGCCACTATTGTTCGTCCCATCGAAGACCATTTGCTATTCTCGCAGGAGTCAACGGTTCTCCGCTCGCGAGGAGGCTCATCGCGAGCCCGCGGAAAGCGAAGTGTTTTTCCGAAGCGGTAGCTTCATACACTATTTTTATATGTCGCAGTCTATGTTTGCTATGCAATACGTATTCAATATAATTAAAAGTAGCTAGTTTTAAAGAGAAAGTTTAATAAAACCTATTAGGTATGAAGGGACGGGTTGGATGAGTAATTTATATATTTTAGACCATCCATTAATTCAACACAAAATAACATATATTCGGGACGTGAACACGGGAACAAAGCAATTTAGGGAACTAGTGAATGAGGTTTCTATGCTAATGGGCTTTGAGATAACTCGTAATCTACCCGTTAAAACAACAGAAGTAAAAACGCCTGTAACAACTTGTGAATCGCAAGTATTAACTGGTAAGAAAATTGGGATTATCCCAATTTTACGTGCAGGACTTGGTATGGTTGATGGTTTATTAGAGTTATTACCAGCAGCCAAAGTTGGTCACATTGGATTATATCGTGATCCAGAAACGTTACAACCTGTCGAATATTATATAAAATTGCCAACAGATATACAGGAGCGAATATTAATTGTTGTTGATCCAATGCTAGCAACTGGTGGTTCAGCGAATGATGCGATCGATTCATTGAAGAAGCGTGGCGCAAAATCAATTAAATTAATGTGTCTTGTTGCTGCACCAGAAGGAGTCAAATTGATTCAGGAGAATCACCCAGATGTAGATATATATTTAGGTGCGCTAGATGAATCATTAGATGAAGATGGCTATATCGTACCCGGCCTAGGTGATGCCGGAGATCGTTTATTTGGTACGAAATAGACGGACGTACACTTTAACTGTATAAAAAAGGGATAGAACGTATAAAAATGTAGCAAATGTATAATCAAATATGTTTATACATATAAAATCCAGCCAATATTTGGCTGGGTTTTTATTGTTTATAAATAACTTCACCCGTGTGATTAGTGCCATAATGTAAGGATTGCAGCATTTGAATAAATGTATTATCGTGAAGAATCGTCATGATATGTTCAATTATTTCTTTGTTTTCGGGTGTGTTTAAAATGACCAAATCGTAATTTTCTTCGATTTGTTCGATGAAATCAATATTAGCTAATTTTGCTACTTGTTCTATGCCGACGCCGACATCAGACTTTCCTGAAACAATAGCACTGGCAACATCAATATGGCTAGTGTACACATTGTTATATCCGTTTATCATGTGTTTATCAATAGAGTGTAAACGAAGTTGTTCATCTAATAAAACACGTGCCCCCGCACCTGTCTCTCGATTTGCTAATGTGATATTAGGTTTTTTTAATGAATCCCAATTAGTAATGTTTATAGGGTTGTCCTTTGCAACATATAATCCCGCCTTTCGTTTCATGAGATGGATCACAATAAATGATTTATTGACCAGAATTTTTCGGAGGTATGGAATATTATATTTACCTGTATCTCCGTCGAATAAATGTGTACTCACAATATCTGCCTCACCTTGATACATCGCAATTAAACCATCCAAACTCCCCATATAAGATCGTAAAAATTGTTTCGAAGGAAGTGAATGGTTAAGGTGTTTCGCTAAAATATCAAGGCTATTATCTTGCCCGCTTATAATGGCTGATGCCGGGACTTGTTTATTTGATGGATTCGTAGTGTGTGGTTGACCTTTATATACTTGTAATGCATCTCGTTCGACACGGATTTGTCTACCAACTCGATAAGAAGCGATTTCCCCTTTTTTAATGAGGTCATATACAGTAAGTTTCGAGACTTTTAGTAACTTTGCCACTTCATCTGTAGTTAAATCATCTGCATTCACGATATCCTCACCTCAATAACTATAATACTCTCTATATTATCATGAACAAGTTTCAAAAGATAAGCTATTTTTGAAGGTAGAGTTCTTCATCTAGTAATAAAATAGCTATAAGTTCTAGTATATCAGTCAATTTCATCATACAGATTTATCGCGCCACTACTACTACCTGTAGTTAGATAGAGCTGTTCTCAACTACAGGTGGTAGCGACGTAGCTAATTTATGTAATTATGGAATTGACTCATATGTCGAAATTGAAAGTGTATTTGTTATTTACATACTAATTATAACTAGTTATAATTAGATATAACTAAATAGGTTAGCTTTATCATTACTAACATAGTTTAAAAAGTGGAGCGAATCCAGCTGAAAAATAACTGTCGTTTATTATTAAACAAGATTCGTGAAGATGCTTATCTTTTTTTATGTTTTCGAATCCTTATCTTGTAAAGGACAAGGGATGATGGAGATCACTAAAATAAATGAATGGAAAAGGAAGTTATGGGATGAAGAAATGGCATCTAGTTTTATTATTATTAGTACTAAGTATCTTTCTTGTAAGTTGTAATGATGATGAATCTACAAATTCGGATAATACAGAACAGGATGAGGAACCAATTGAATTATTTGTTTCCGCTGCAGCGAGTTTGACAGATGTGATGGATGAATTAAAAGAGGTTTATGAAGCAGACAACAATGTGAAGCTCACATTTAATTTTGCAGGTTCAGGTAAACTCGCACAACAAGTTCAACAAGGGGCACCTGTCGATGTATTTATATCGGCAAACGAAAATTGGATGGACACTTTGATGAAAGAAGAATTAATCATGGAAGATACGAAAGTAGAAGTAACAGGGAATAAACTTGTTTTAATCGTGGATGAAGACAGTGATATTGAGTATACTTCTTTTGACCAAATAGATAGTGAACAACTAGCGAATATAGCGGTTGGAAATCCAGAGAGTGTGCCAGCAGGGGAGTATACGGAAGCGGTGTTAAAATCATTAGATAAATGGGAAGACATCCAAACGAAAATCGTTTATGCGAAAGATGTACGTCAAGTTTTAACATATGTTGAAACAGGAAATGCAGATATCGGATTTGTTTATGAAAGTGATGCATTAAGTTCTGATCAAGTTAATGTCTTAGCGGAGGCAGATACGTCATTACATGAGGAAATTATCTATCCAGGAGCTGTAACAACTGATTCTGAACAGATTGAAGAGGGGAAAAAGTTTCTAGAGTTTATGCTTTCTGATCAAACAGAGGAAATATTATCATCATATGGATTTACAAAATAAAAGTTGGGTGAGATAAAATGGAGCAAATAGACCTTTTTCCATTATGGTTATCTTTAAGAACGGCAAGTATCTCGACGATTATCGTCTTTTTAATTGGTGTAATATTAGCCTATCTGATTAGTAGGCGGACCTTCTTTGGGAAGTCGGTTGTTGAGGCCGTTTTTTTACTTCCGCTAGTATTACCGCCAACGGTTGTTGGATTTGGACTACTATATTTATTTGGGAAGAATGGTGCTATCGGCAAATTATTAATCGATTGGTTTGATTTTCAAATCGTCTTTACATGGTATGGTGCTTTAATTGCGGCGATTGTTGTTTCTTATCCATTAATGTATCAAAGCGCGTCGGCCGCTTTCAGGCAATATGATATCAATATAGAAAATGCGGCACGAACGATGGGGAAGTCGAAATGGCAGGTGTTCTGGACGATTACTTTTCCATTAGCTTGGCCTGGTCTATTGGCCGGACTTGTATTGACGTTTGCTCGGGGTTTGGGAGAGTTTGGTGCGACGTTAATGTTGGCAGGTTATATACCTAATGTTACTGATACAATTCCACTAGCGATTTATTTTGCAGTGGAATCTGGAGATATGGGTGCCGCAAAGGTGTGGGTGACGATCATTGTTGCTTTAGGATTTATTGCGATTTTTTGGTTGAACTGGTGGAGTGCGCGAAATATGATGAAGCATAGTCGATAGGGGGAGAGTGAATGTTATCTGTACATATAGAAAAGCAATTGACTCATTTTTTGTTAGATGTTCAATTTGATATAGGAAAAGAGATAGCTGTTTTATACGGTCCGTCTGGCTCAGGTAAAACGACAATTTTACATACAATTGCTGGACTGGTAAAGCCACAATCAGGGTTTATTAAGCTTCGTGACCGCATATTGTTTCAAGATAAAACATTCAATGTTCCTGTTCCAAAAAGAAATATAGGGTATGTTTTTCAACAATATGCGTTATTCCCACATATGACAGTATGGGAGAACATACAATATGGAATGAAAAGTGAATCGTTAGCAAGAAATATGATGAAAGAATTACATATTGATCATTTATTGCATCAATATCCCCATGAAATTTCAGGAGGGGAAAGACAGCGCACAGCTTTAATTCGAGCATTGGCAACAGAACCAGACTTGTTATTACTGGATGAACCTTTTTCAGCGCTAGATGATGAGACAAAGGAAATTAGTTATGAGCAATTAATAACTCTTCATGAAAAGTGGGAGATACCGATTATCCTTGTTACGCACAATCAATATGATGTAGAAAAATTAGCAAATAAAATATTGAGTATCGAAGCAGGCAAAATTTTTAATCAGAAAGAAATAAAGCAAATACAAACCAATTGACTGAAAAGGAAAAAGGTTGTATTATTATCGGACATTCATTTTTTATTATTATATTTTTCAGACTAATTAAAGTCAATGACAACAAGACTAATTCTTGAAAAAGATGGAAAGAAGTGCTAACTATGAGTGATCAGTTAATTTATCTTAACGATGAATTTGTTCCGAAAGAAAAGGCGGTCATTTCCGTTTATGACCACGGATTTTTATATGGAGATGGCGTATTTGAAGGAATTCGTGTCTATGAAGGTAATGTGTATAAGTTAACGGAACATGTGAATCGTTTATATGAATCAGCACATTCTATTATGTTAACGATCCCTCATACGAAGGAAAAGATGCAGGAGATTATTATTGAAACAATAGAGAAAAATAATTTTATGAGTGCTTATATACGAGTCGTCATTTCAAGGGGTGCAGGAGACTTGGGATTAGACCCTAGAAATTGTACCGAACCAACTGTCATCGTAATTGCAGAATCATTAGCGATTTATTCGAATGCACTTTATGAAAAGGGACTAAAATTAGCATCTGTAGTCAATCGGCGAAGTAGTCCAGATGTATTAAATCCACAAATTAAATCACTAAATTATTTGAATAATATTTTAGTGAAGCTATCCTCTGTACAAGCAGATGCAGATGAGGCTCTTATTTTAAATAACCAAGGCTATGTAACAGAAGGGTCAGCAGATAATATTTTTATTATTAAAGATGGCGTCATTAAAACACCACCAGTATATCTAGGGGCATTAGAAGGAATTACTAGAAGTGCTATTATTGAAATTGCACAAGAAAATGGGTATGATTTGGAAGAAGTTCCATTTACACTTCATGATGTTTATATTGCTGATGAAGTATTTTTAACAGGAACAGCAGCTGAGGTGATTCCTGTAGTTACAGTTGATGGTAGGCAAATCGGCAGTGGGAAACCTGGAGAAATTACAAATCATTTACTGCAGTCCTTTCGTGAACGTACATTAACAGATGGTGTCAGCTGTTATGCGAATAAGGTAAAATAGAAGTGAATTTATTACCAAAGTATTAAAAATAAGTTAAATTAAAGGTTATCACTGTATTTTTATTTGAAATAGAGTATAATAAAAGATAATATACTTTTAAAATGATAAATAAAAATTCAAGTTATATATAAATCGATGACGGGAATAAAGGAAAAGGCTATATGTATTTACAGAGATCTAGGGTTGCTGGAAGCCTAGAAATACATCTTGTTCTGACATCATCCCCGAGTGTTATGCTGAACGGTAAGTTCTCATTAGGCATAGCCAGGTGTTACAATGGCACCTGTTACCAAATTAGACTTCTACTTGTACAGAAGTCTAACAAGCTAGCTTTCGTGAGAGTGCTATGAATATGTTGGGTGGTACCGTGAAAAGTAACTCTTTTCTCCCCATAAAATCTATAAAAGAATGGATTTGGGGAGGGAAGAGTTTTTTGTTTTGTATATTTAGTTAGAAATAAAGAAAATTAATAACAAATAAAATATCATATTCCATTCAATTCGTATTGTATAATCAAAGTATTCTAATAAATAAGACTTTAATAAGAGATTGAATTTTCAAAATAATATATTTTCATTATTTTAAATAGATTGTTGACTAGCGCACAATAATAAATTATTTCGTAAGGAGGAAGGAAAAGTGAAGGCAGAAATGAAAACAGATCAGCCAATAGTTGAACAGCAGAAGACAAAGACAGGTGCTGATTTGTTAGTCGAGTTATTAGGTGAGATGGATGTAGAGACGATTTTCGGTTATCCCGGTGGTGCTGTATTACCAATTTATGATGCGCTGTACCGCGGTGAACAATCATTTGAGCATATTTTAACAAGGCATGAACAAGGTGCAATATTTGCAGCGGAAGGGTATGCACGGGTGACTGGAAAACCTGGAATTGTGATAGCAACATCAGGACCAGGTGCTACAAATTTAATTACAGGAATAACAGATGCAATGATGGATTCCCTGCCACTTGTTATTTTCACAGGTCAAGTTGCTAACCATGTGATTGGAACGGACGCATTCCAAGAATCGGATGTTTTAGGTATAACAACACCAATTACAAAATACAATTACCAGGTGGAAGACATTGCAGATTTACCAAGAATTATCCATGAAGCGTTCCATATAGCAACGACAGGACGTCCTGGACCAGTTGTGATTGATATTCCGAAAAATATTTCAGAGGCACTGCCAGAGGTTATTTCTAGTAGAGACTTTGACCTGCCGGGTTATCAACCGACAACAAAACCGAATCCTTTACAAATCATTCGACTTGCTGAAGCATTAGGTAAAGCAAAGAGACCAGTAGTTCTTGCAGGTGCAGGGGTGCTGTTCGCAAATGCGACAGAAGAGCTGAAACAATTCGTTGAAAAGTATGAGTTACCAGTAGTAAATACATTGTTGGGATTAGGAAGTTTTCCAGGTTCAAATCCTCTTTCGTTAGGTATGGGTGGTATGCACGGCTCGTACGCAGCGAATATGGCGATATATAATAGTGATTTGTTAATTAATATCGGCGCCAGATTTGATGACCGTTTAACAGGAAACCTACAACACTTTGCTCCTACTGCAAAAGTAGCACATATCGATATTGATCCAGCAGAGATCGGTAAAAATGTACCGACGGTGATACCAGTAGTTGCCGATGCTAAAAAAGCTATAGAGGCACTTTTAACTCACAATATTGATATGCCTGATCATCAAGAGTGGAAAGCTACAATTAAGGAAAATCAAGAAACATATCCATTATGGAATGAGCGATCAGAAGAGGCTATTTCTCCACAATGGTTAATGAAGAAAATTCATGAGCATACAAATGGAGAAGCGATTGTAACAACAGACGTTGGACAACATCAAATGTGGACAGCACAATATTACACATTAGATAAGCCTAATAACTGGGTAACATCAGGTGGACTGGGA
Organism: Pseudogracilibacillus sp.; assembly: GCA_026169505.1. GTDB lineage: Bacteria > Bacillota > Bacilli > Bacillales > Amphibacillaceae > Pseudogracilibacillus. The sequence goes on along the minus strand of JAPFCO010000250.1, from coordinate 17,437 downwards.
TCAATGGGATTCGGCTTTCCGTCTGCAATTGGCGCACAGTTTGGTCGCCCTGATGACGTTGTAGTATCTATTTCTGGAGACGGTGGTTTCCAAATGAACTTGCAGGAGTTAATGTTGTTAAAACAATTTAATTTACCGATAAAGGTAATTATCATGAACAACTCCGCACTAGGTATGGTAAGACAATGGCAAGAAAGTTTCTATGATGAACGCTACTCTGAATCATTACTTGATGTAAATCCGGACTTTGTTAAATTAGCTGAAAGTTATGGTGTTCGTGGCATGAAAGTAGAGAAAGAGTCAGATGTTGAAGCGGCTTTAAAAGACATGTTAGCCTATGATGGACCAGTTCTAGCAGACTTTAGAATCGTCAAAAAAGAGAAGGTATTTCCGATGATTGCTCCTGGTAAAGGAATTCATCAAATGGTAGGGGTGACGAAATGAAAAGAATTATCACGTTGACCGTACAAAATCAAAGTGGTGTCTTAAATCGAGTAACAGGTATGTTGCAACGAAGACAATTTAACATTGAAAGTATCTCGGTAGGTGAAACAGAAACACCGGGTATTTCTAAAATGACATTAGTTGTGGAAGTAAGTGACCACCAAAAGGTCGAGCAATTAACCAAACAACTGAACAAACAAATTGATGTAATTAAAGTTTCAGACATTACAGATAAAGCAATTGTTGCTCGTGAATTAGCATTAATTAAGGTCGCTAGTTCAGCACATTTAAGTAATGAAATCCAAGGATTAATTACACCTTTCCGTGCAACAGTTATTGATATAAGTAAGGATAGTATTACAATCCAAGTGACAGGAAAGCCAGAGAAAACGGATGCGCTTATTGCTTTATTGAAGCCATACGGAATTAAGGAATTAGCCAAAACTGGTGTAACTGCATTTTTACGAGGACATCAACCTCGCATTGCCCAAGTGGCAGATATGAATCAATATTCTATTTGAACTAGTGTAGTAATGTTAATCAATTTCACCATACGAGATTACCGCTACGCCGCTACAATATGTAGTTGCGGTGTAACTTTCTTAACTGCATATTGTAGCGGCGTAGCTATTTTTGTAGGTGTGAAATTGATTCATGTATTAAAATATAAAAATATATAGCATATAATGCAAAAGGAGAATTATTATCATGGCAAAGGTACTTTACGAGAAAGACATTCAAAAAGAGGTTTTATCAGGGAAGAAAATTGCGGTAATTGGGTATGGTTCACAAGGACATGCTCATGCACTTAACTTACGAGACAGTGGATTCGATGTTGTCATCGGCATTCGTCAAGGGAAATCACAACAAAAGGCTGAAGATGATGGATTCACGGTAAAACCTGTAGCAGAAGCAGTGAAAGAAGCGAATCTTACAATGGTTCTTTTGCCAGATGAAAACCAAGCAAAAGTATATGCAGATGATATTAAAGATAACCTACAAGAAGGTAGTGCATTAGCTTTTGCACATGGATTTAATATTCATTATTCACAAGTAGTACCACCTGCAAATGTGGATGTGTTCTTAGTTGCACCAAAAGGTCCAGGACATTTAGTGCGTAGAACGTTTGAAGAAGGTGCAGGAGTTCCAGCACTATTCGGTATTTATCAAGACTTTACTGGAAATGCAAAAGAAGTTGCACTTGCATATGCAGCAGGTGTTGGTGGTGCTAGAGCAGGAGTACTTGAAACTACTTTCCAAGAAGAAACAGAAACAGACTTATTTGGAGAGCAAGCAGTACTATGTGGTGGATTAACAAGCCTAGTTAAATCAGGATTTGAAACATTAACAGAAGCAGGATATCAGCCAGAAGTTGCTTATTTTGAAACATTACATGAAGTAAAACTAATTGTTGACTTAATGTACGAAGGTGGATTAGAGAACATGCGTTACTCTGTTTCAGACACAGCACAGTGGGGTGACTTTGTTTCAGGACCACGTGTTATCAATGATGAAACGAAAGCACGTATGAAAGAAGTTCTAGAAGATATTCAGTCAGGTGAGTTTGCAAAAGAGTGGATCCTAGAAAACCAGGCGAACAGACCACGTTATAACGCAATTAATGCTCGTGAAAAACAGCATGAAATTGAAGTGGTTGGTAGAGAACTTCGTGACTTGATGCCGTTTGTTAAAAATCCATTGAAATAATCTGAAAATAGGGCGTGAAGGAAATTGTCAAGAATCCAGATTTTTGATACGACACTAAGAGATGGAGAACAATCACCGGGAGTCAATTTAAATAGATTAGAAAAGTTAGAAATTGCTAAACAACTAGAGCGCTTTGGGGTAGATAGAATGGAAGCAGGATTTCCTGCTTCCTCCAAAGGCGACTTTGAAGCAGTAAAAATGATTGCAGATACAGTGAAAGGTACGTCGGTAACAGCACTTGCCCGTTCTGTAAAGTCAGATATTGATACAGCATGGGAAGCATTAAAAGGTGCGGATGAACCGTGTTTACATGTATTTATTGCGACATCACCTATTCACATGAAGTATAAATTGCAAATGACACCAGGCGAAGTAGTCGAACAAGCAGTAGAAATGGTTCGCTATGCAAGTAGCAAATTTTCACAAGTTCAATGGTCGGCAGAAGATGCATCTCGTTCAGAGTTGCCTTTTTTAGGTGAAATTATCGAAAAAGTAATTGATGCTGGAGCAACGGTTATTAATCTCCCAGATACAGTTGGTTATGCGACCCCATTAGAATATGGCAATATGTTTAAGTATGTTCGAGAAAATGTGCCAAATGTGGATCAAGCTATCTTATCTTGTCATTGTCATGATGATTTAGGTTTAGCAGCAGCTAATTCGATAGCGGCAGTTGAAAATGGGGCTGGACAAATTGAAGGAACGATTAATGGGATAGGAGAACGTGCAGGAAATGCTTCTTTAGAAGAACTGGCAGTAGCTTTCCATATCCGCTCAGATCAATATCCTTTTACAACGAATATTAAGTTGAATGAAACGAAACGTACTAGTGATTTAGTGTCGAAACTAACTGGTATGCATATTCAAGCAAACAAAGCAATCGTTGGTAAAAATGCGTTTGCACATGAATCTGGTATTCACCAAGACGGGGTACTGAAACATGCGGAAACGTATGAGATAATCACACCTGAACTTGTAGGTGTCACAGCAAATAACTTGTTTTTAGGGAAACATTCAGGTCGCCATGCGTTTAATGATAAAGTAAAAGCGATGGGTTACGACTTAACAGATGATAAATTAAAGGAAGCATTTAAGAACTTCAAATTACTAACAGACCGTAAAAAAGAAGTGACAGATGATGATTTATTTACTATTTTAACGGAAGTTCAAACGGACGCTGCAGTAGTGGAGAAATACGAGATAGAAACATTACAAGTCCAATATGGAACAAATAGCATTCCTACAGCTACGGTTGTTTTACGTACGCCAGATAAACAAGTGTTACAAGAGGCGTGTACTGGAAATGGTAGTGTCGAAGCATTATATGCTACATTGGATAAATTAATTGTAGAACGACTTGAATTAGTAGATTATCAGATTACTTCTGTTGGTCGTGGGAAAGATGCACTCGCGCAATCTCATGTGCAACTATTAGTAAATGATGAACAAATGAATGGACGAGGTTCAGCACAGGACGTAATTGAGGCGTCTGCAAATGCATTTATCAATGCTGTGAATCGTTATGTCATTCAACAAAGTACAAATAAAAATGAATCATGATAATATAAAGAGAGGAGGGGCAAGATGGCGAAGAAAATAATCGTACTTCCAGGAGACGGAATCGGACATGAAATAATGGGTTCAGCAATCGAAGTATTGAAAAGAATCGCAGAAAAATATGGACATCAATTTGAGTTTGAACAACATGATATTGGTGGTTCCTCTTATGAAAAACATGGGGAACCTTTAACAGATAATACGGTTGACGCTTGTTTAGATGCTGATGCAATATTGTTAGGAGCAATCGGAGGCCCGAAGTGGGATAATATTCCAACGCACCTACGACCTGAGCAAGGCTTACTAAAGATTAGAAAGGCACTAAATTTATTTGCGAATATTCGGCCAATCAAAGGGTTTGCACCACTATTACATGCCTCTCCACTAAAAGAGTCTGTTATCAATGGGTCAGACATTTATGTCGTCCGTGAATTAACAGGTGGTTTATATTTTGGTGAACCAAGTGAAAGACGTGAAGATGGTAATGTTGTAGTTGATACTTTATTATATCACCGTCATGAAATTGAACGTATCGTTGAGAAAGGCTTTGAAAGTGCGCAACTACGTAATAAGCACTTAACATCTGTCGATAAAGCGAACGTTCTTGAGTCGAGTCGGTTATGGCGAGAAGTTGTCGAAGAAAAGAAAGCTAATTATCCAGATGTAACAGTCGAGCATATGTTAGTGGACTCAGCAGCAATGAAGTTAATTACAAACCCAACGCAATTTGATGTCATCGTAACGGAAAACCTTTTTGGTGATATTTTAAGTGACGAAGGATCTGTATTAACAGGATCAATTGGTATGCTTCCTTCTGCTAGTTTATCAGAAACGATTGGTTTATATGAACCAGTACATGGTTCAGCACCTGATATTGCAGGTCAAGGAATTGCAAATCCATTAGGGATGATTTTGTCTGCGGCAATGATGTTACGTTACTCACTAGACTTAAATGAGGAAGCGGTAGCGATTGAAAAGGCTGTGGAGAAAAGTTTAGAAGCAGGTTATTATACTTCTGATTTAAATATCGAGAATGGAAAACAAGTAGGTACAAAGGAAATGACAGAAATTGTAATTGGTAATATTTGAAAAATTAATGGGGGTGTTCTTATGGTAGAACCAAAAACAATCATTGAAAAAGTTTGGGAACAAAAAGTAGTCCATGAAGAAGAGGGTAAACCAGATTTAATCTATATTGATTTACATTTGGTTCATGAGGTTACATCTCCCCAAGCTTTTGAAGGCTTAAGAATGACAAACCGAAAAGTTCGTAGACCAGATTTAACGTTTGCGACAATGGATCATAATGTTCCAACAATTAATCGAGAAACAATCAATGATCCAATTTCGAAAAAACAAATGGAAGCTTTAGAAACAAACTGTAAAGAGTTCGGTGTAACTTTGGCAGATATGTTTCACCCTGACCAAGGGATTGTACACGTAATCGGGCCTGAGCTAGGCTTGACACAACCAGGTAAAACAATCGTTTGTGGGGACAGTCATACGTCTACACATGGAGCATTTGGTGCAATTGCATTTGGGATAGGTACAAGTGAGGTAGAGCATGTATTGGCTACTCAATCATTGTGGCAAGCAAAACCAAAGACATTAAATGTCCGTGTTGACGGAAAATTAGGGCAAGGAGTAACAGCAAAAGATCTGATTTTAGCAATTATTGCAAAATTCGGTGTTCGCATGGGAAATGGTCATATTATTGAGTATACTGGAGAAGCAATTCGAAATATGACGATGGAAGAGCGCATGACTATTTGTAATATGTCGATTGAAGCAGGTGCACGTGCTGGATTAATTAGCCCGGATGAAACGACTGTCGAGTTTTTACGCGGTAGAAGAAATGTTCCTCAAGGGGAAGCATTTGATAAGGTAGCAGAAGAGTGGTTGGCATTGGCAACAGATGAAGGGGCTACTTATGACCAGACCTTAACGATTCAAGCGGCAGAAATTGAACCGCAAGTTACTTGGGGTACAAATCCGGGGATGGGAGTACCGGTCAATAGTGCAACACCATCAATCGACAAGGTTGATAACAAAGAAGAAGTGAAATTAGCATTAGAATATATGGGCTTAGAAGAAAACCAGGCAATCACATCAATTGAAGTCGACCATGTTTTTATCGGCTCTTGTACAAATTCGCGGCTTAACGATTTACAGAAGGCTGCTGCAGTTATTAAAGGTAAAAAGGTAAAAGACTCTGTACGTGCAATTGTTGTACCGGGATCCTTTTTAGTGAAAATGAAGGCAGAAGAAGCAGGGCTTGATAAAATATTCCAAGAAGCAGGATTCGAGTGGCGTGATGCAGGGTGTAGTATGTGTTTAGGAATGAATGATGATATTGTTCCTCCAGGTGGCAGGTGTGCATCCACATCTAACCGTAACTTTGAAGGTCGCCAAGGAAATGGTGCTCGAACACATTTAGTTAGTCCAGAAATGGCGGCAGCAGCAGCGATTGAAGGACATTTTGTTGATGTTCGTAACTATGAAAAAGCAGCGATATAGGAGGTAAATCAATATGGAAGCAATTAAACGACATGAAGGTCTTGTTTATCCTATGGACCGAACAAATGTAGATACGGATCAAATTATCCCGAAGCAATTTTTAAAACGAATTGAAAGAACAGGTTTTGGTCAATACTTATTTTATCATTGGCGTTTTGATGATGATGGTAACAAACGTTCCACTTTTAATTTAAATGATCCTAAATATGATGATGCGTCCATTCTAATTTCTGGGGATAATTTTGGTTGTGGTTCATCACGAGAACATGCACCGTGGTCACTGCTTGATTATGGGTTTCGTATTATTATTGCTCCAAGCTTTGCCGACATTTTTTATAATAACTCATTTAAAAATGGCTTAGTACCAATCACTGTGGAAGAAGAACAGGTGAATGATTGGTTAAAGCGAGCAGAGGAAGGTAATTTACAGTTAAAAGTTGATTTAGAAACGCAGAAAATTACAGATGAAGAAGGTTCAGAAATTAGTTTTAACATTCCAGAATACCATCGTCAAAATGTGATGAACGGTTGGGATGATATCGCACTTACATTACAGTTAGAAAGTAAAATTAGCCAATATGAAAATAGTAGTTTATAGTATTAGTAAGTGGAAATAGGGAGTGTGGATTCATTGGGGATTTGTTAACGGGCGAAAAAGTTTATAAAGCATTAGAACGCTTGAAGCCAATCGTACACCGAACGCCATTAATCACATCAGCAACAACGAATCGTATTGTTGATAAAAAAGTGTACTTTAAAATGGAAAACCAACAGAAAACAGGTGCATTTAAATTTAGAGGAGCAACCTTTAAATTAATGCAACTAACAAATGAACAACTTGACAAGGGTGTTATTACTGCATCAGCTGGTAATCATGCGCAAGGTGTTGCTTATGCAGCTAGAAAATTAGGTGTAAAGGCAATGATTTATATGCCTGAAAAAACACCTATGTCAAAAATTGAAGCAACGCAAAATTATGGAGCACAAGTCGTGTTAACGGGAAGTACGTTCCAAGAAGCGTATGAAGCCTCTGCAGAGAAACAACGAGAAATTGGTGCAACGTATGTGCATCCATTCAACGATTACGATGTAATGGCAGGACAAGGAACAATTGCGATGGAAATGTTAAGACAAGAAGATCGCATCGATACATTCGTTGTACCTATAGGTGGCGGAGGGCTTATAAGTGGAATTGCAGTAGCGGCAAAACATGTGAATAAAAACATTCGCATTATTGGTGTTCAAACCGAACGCTTTGCTGCAATGCACGATAAATTCCATCATATCAATCCTACAACATCCCTACCAACTGAAACAATAGCAGAGGGCATTGCTGTAAAAGAACCAGGTGAACTCACTATCCCACTAATTAATCAATATGTGGATGATATTGTAACAGTATCAGAAGAGGAAATTGCAAGTGCAATTCTCTATATGTTAGAACGTAATAAAACATTGATGGAAGGTGCGGGTGCTGCATCATTAGCTGCATTATTTGCACATCATGATGTCATCAAATCACGACATTGTGGGATTATTGTTAGTGGTGGTAATTTTGATATCGATAAAATTCCACTTATTCAACAATTAGCTAATAAAGATTCTGCATGAAAAAAGCAATGAAGGTATATTCATCCTTCATTGCTTTTTTATGTTTTAGTTTTAAGGAGTCATTTGTGACGCTCCATTTTGATTCATTTGTTCTTCACTATCACTTTGATTATCCGTGTCGTTTTCGTCTTCATCCGTAATCCATTTATCCATCAGGGAATCTGGAATGTCGAGTTGATCACTATCATAGAAGTAATCCTTTGAATTGACTGGCTCCCATTCTTCAAATGGTTCGTAAAAACGAAGTAAATCACCTTGTAATATTCTGTCTGAAAGACCTAATTCATGTGCCACACTATCTTTTAAAGCATCTAATTCTTCATTTGGTTCTAATTCTTCGCCTGTGTGGTTATCATAATAAATCCCTTTGATCATTGCATAATCTTCCGTGAAGAAATCCCCATTACGGAATGCAACGAGATCATCATGTTCTTCAGAGAACATATCAGTACCAAATTGGATATAGTCTTGCGCTTTAATCCCTACTAGATGTAATAATGTTGGCATGACATCAATCTGTCCGGAATACTCACTGACAGTCCCTCGACCTTCCATACCAGGTACTTTAATCATAAACGGAACACGTTGAAGTTCTGCATATTTAAATGATGTTATTTCTTCCTCAAATAATTCACCCAATGCACGAGTGTGATTTTCTGATATACCATAATGATCACCGTAAATCATAATAACGGAATCATCGTAAAGACCTGCTTCTTTTAAATCTTCAACAAATTGCTCAACAGATTCGTCCAAATAGCGAGCAGTTTGGAAATATCGATCTACAGATGCATCATTTGTCTCTGCTGGTGCAATCGTAGCATCTTCCTCATCGATTAAATAAGGGTGATGGTGTGTTAATGTCATCATATGCGCATAGAACGGCTCATCTAATGATTCTAGTATAGGCATTGACTCTTTAAAGAATGGTTTATCCTTCAAACCATACCCAATTACTTTATCATCACTCATGTCGTAAAAGGCTTCATCAAAGAAATAGTCAATTCCAAACTCTTTATAGACTTCATCCCGGTTCCAAAATGACTTCCCATCACCATGAAACACAGAACTATTGTAGTCTGCCTCTTGATTTAATACCGCTGGTAATGCTTGATACGTATTTTTTCCTTTCGTTACGAAGGCAGCACCTTGTGGTAAACCATAAAGTGATGTATCCACAATTAACTCAGCATCAGCAGTTTTACCTTGTTCTGTTTGGTGGAAAAAGTTCTCAAAATACGTGTAATCTTCTGATTGATCATTAACTAATGAGTTAATGAATGGTGTTACTTCTTCTCCATTTAACTCATAATCAATTAGAAACGAATGGAATGATTCTAAATGAATTTTAATAATATTTTTATCTTCCGCAATTCCAAAGAGCTCATCATTAGGTGCTGCGTATTTATTATCTGTATAGTTTTGAACTTCCGTAATATCATTACCGTCAGCCAAAACTCTCTCTGTCGATGATTTCACATTTTGCAATGCGTCATAAAGTGTAAAGTTATAAGCTCCTAAATATTTTACAATATAGTTACGGTCAAACGTTCTTTTCAGTAATTGCGGTCGATCCACTTCCGCTAATCCTAGGTTAATCGTAAAAACAAGGACACCTGCAGTCATAATCACGAGTGGTTGTTTAAATTTCATTCGTTCAGCTGACCATATTTGCTTACTTTTACTAAATAAGACAATTAAAATAATGATATCAACTAGATAAAAGAGATCTGTCCATGTTACTAAACTAGCAATACTGCCTCCTAGACTACCAAAATTACTCGTCTGAGTTAGCACAGGTAATGTAATGAAGTCACTGTTAAAACGATAGAAAACGACGTTTGCATAGAGTAACAAACTCATGAATGCATGTATAATGATCATATAGCCGCCAACACGTCGTCCTCTTGCAAATAATGCAATACCTAGAAAGACGAGTGTTGAACTAATTGGATTTATAAGTAACAAAAAATGTTGTAGTAAATTTTGAATGTCCAGATTGAATTCATATAAATAAACAAAATAGGATTTTAGCCAAATCGTAAAGGCAGCAATCGTAAAGAATCCCATTTTTGAAGAAATAAAATCCTTCATTTTTTTTCACCTCAAATTTTCCAAATAATATAATGTATTGTTTGGACAAGTATTAATAATACTAAAAAAAAGCAATAAAAGCAATGTCTTTGCTCAAAGATGAGTCTTTAGAACGATAAGGATTGATCGTTCTAATCCCTTACTTTTATCATACGTATTTATCGCTATCTTGAATCGTTCTTAACGATAGGTTATAGCGAAGTAGCTAATTTTGGCAATGCTTAAATAGATTCGTATACAAAAAAATCACCTACTTTAAATGACATAGGTGATTGAACTCTAATTATGATAATATGTGCGAGGAAACGATATTATTCATTCATTAATGAGATATGTTTCCTTGAATTGGAGCATAACTTTGCCGAATGGCTTGCGCATCTTGTGGTTGCAATGTTGGCACCTGGTAAAATTGCTTTTTGTTTTGGTATAAATACATTTCAAACGCCATTTCAATTGTATTTGGAATGCTATCAGCAAATACTCTTCGTAATACCGGATTTGTAGCTTCAAGTGCTGTAGTTGTAAAATGTGTCGATATTCCTTTCAAATGTCCTAAAATTCCTGCCGAGATACATTCATCATTTAATTCATTAGCCGATTGAATTGGTTTTTTAGGAGCAGAAGGGCTCATTCCATAAATAGTCTGGTTGCTTTCTTCCATTTTGTACACTTGAGTTTTTGCTGCCGGATCATGCCCAGAAGTTAATGTGTCAACAATTGTATTATACATTTGCGTTAGAAAGCTTTGCTGCCTTTGCATAATTCCAGTTAATTCGGGATCTTGGACATGGTCGGCGTATAAAACAAAATGGTCTAGTGTACCAATCAATGCACCGATTGATTCATGTGCATCAAATAATTCGTGTCCTCCGAATGCTGGTTGACCTGGTGTTTGTGTAGATGATTGTTGTTGATTATTTTGATTTAACAAAAATAGTTCCTCCTTGTATTGTATATTCATTCATTATTGTGAACCGAAAAATTGAATCTATGCGGTAAACTTTTTATAAATAAGACAATTTTAGTAAAAAATGAAGTTTGGAATGAAAAACATAGACTGTGCATAAGCCTTAATGATGTAATAAGCAAATAATGAAACGTGTGCTCCGGGCTGTTTTCCGCTGCGGACCGTTGCTTTCCACGGGCACGGCCCATAGACTCGGACGCGGAGCGCATGCTAATGTCGGCGTTAATCACAGGGCGTGATTGACTTTAGCCGATTAATCTACGTGCTTATTCTATGCTGATATGGTATTTGGATACAACACTCACGGATGTTACGTGAGAAACGTCTTGCGTTACCTTCACCCACATTTTGGAATACGATGTTCATGTGAGTGTAAGAGAATTCTCTCCCAATTCAACACGATTGACTTCTTCGTTGGAATGAGGGATATATTCGTTTAATTCGTATTACATTATTGAGATTTGTCAAAGCGACTTGTTCATCTTATGTCGCAGTGTCCATCAACGATGATGATAATATGGCAAAAATGCGTACAGAAAGAAGCAAAATGTCATTAGAATTCTATCGGCTAATATAGAGTGAATTGATTATTCAAAATTAACTTATTATTGCTTATTATAATGGATTAATTATGTTAGTATAGACAGAAGGAATAATATAGAGAGAAAAGAGTGATGTTGTTGCATGGAATAAAGGAAACTAAAAATTGGGTTGCGGGGTTACAATGGTTTTTCTTTATATTTGCTAATATAGTTGTCATTCCAATTACAATAGGAGAAGCATTTGGATTAGAGCAGACTGAAATTGTACCATTGTTGCGATTGTCATTTATTGTTACCGGTTTAGCTTGTTTAGCACAAGTGTTTTTAGGACATAAAAGACCCATTCTAGAAGGGCAGTCCGGGTTGTGGTGGGGAATTTATTTAACACTTGTTACAACTACTGCAGCTCAAGGAATGCCGATTGAAGTGCTCGGTGGAAGTTTAGCGCTTGGAGTAGTTATTTCTGGGATAATTACGATTCTAATCGGTATAACTAATCTTGGTCCGATGATTGCTAATTTATTTAATCCTGGTGTCATGGGTGTGTTTATGTTTTTGCTCGGGCTAACTTTAATTCAAATTTTTCTAAAAGGAATGTTAGGAATTCCTTTTGGTAGTGCAGAGGAACAAGCAACCATTAATTTACCTGTCGCAGGTTTAGCAATTTTTATCGCTTTACTCGTCATTATTATAAGTATTAAATCTCCTGCAAAGGTACGAAGTTATGCTTTATTAATTGGGATTATTTTAGGGTGGATATTATATACGGTTATTTTCGGTGTAGACTCTAGCTTTGCTGGCGAAGCAGCGCCCTTTCAGCTATTTCCATTCGGTTCACTTACTTGGGATACGGGAGTCGTATTAACGGCAGTAATGGCAGGGTTATTAAATACGTCCAATACATTTGGCGCCTTAAAAGGAACGGACGAGTTAGTTCAAAAGACAACAACTAAAAGGGATTATAAGACAACCTTTTCTTTTACAGGCTTAGCGACAATCGCTGCTGGTGTCTTTGGACTTGTTGCGTATGCTCCATATGTTTCATCGATTGGCTTTTTACGTCAAACAGAGATCTATGATCGCTTACCTTTTATTATCGGTAGTTTAATGTTTTTTATGATGGGAGTTATTGAACCAGTTGGCTCCTTTTTTTCGACCTTACCATTAAGTATTGGTAGTGCCGTACTATTTGTAGCTTATTTACAATTGTTTAATTCATCAATCGATTTTTTAAAAGGAGTTTCATTTAATACATTGAATGTCTATCGTACGGCAATTCCATTATTTGTCGGTACGGTGATTATGACACTTCCAGCAACGTACTTTGAGTCGATTCCGGCATTTGTTCGTCCATTTATGAGTAATGGATTGTTAGTAGGGATTATTTTGGCTCTAATTTTAGAAAATATGTTGAACTGGGATCGTGTTGGTGCAACAATAAAAGAAAGACAGTGAAGGAGAGAGCTGGATAATCTGTTTTCTCCTTCTTGATTGGAACATGGTAATGGAGGGATCTAGATGGAACCAGCGACTAAATTACTTGAAGAAAATGACCCCCAAAAAAGAACTTTGTGGCATTATATTGCTTATGTCATTGGTTTAATCAGCTTCATTTGGTTGATACTAATATTTATTCCAATTCGAGAAAAGCCGAAACACCCAATGTTTGAAAGTGATCGTCCACTAGTAATGGCTCATCGGGGTGGCGCAGATTTAGCACCAGAGAACACTTTGGCTGCATTTCGTCATGCAGTCAACTTAGATGTTGATTTGATCGAATTGGATATTCACTTGACAAAGGATGGGCATATTGTTGCCATACATGATGATACCATTGACCGTACGACTGATGGTACTGGACGGGTAAATGATCTGACATTAGCTGAAATTCAATCATATGATGCAAGCATTCACTTTGTTGATCCTGATGGACATAATCCATATCAGGAAGGAGATGTTACCATTCCAACATTAGAGGCTGTTTTTCAAGAGATGCCCCTAGGTATGCGTTATACAATTGAAATTAAAGATACGAATGATCCAGAATTATATGAGAAAATAGGTAAAGACTTATGGGAATTGATGGATAAGTATGATGTCCAAGATAAAGTGCTTATTGGTTCGTTCGACCAGAACATTTTAGACATGATGACAGAGATAACGGATGGAGAAGCAATTGTTTCTGCCGGAAAACAAGAAGTGACGAAATTTGTATTGTTACATAAGTTAAGATTACATGCTTTATATCAAACAAAAGTTGATTCAGTCGAGATGCCAATAAAAGCAGCTGGAATTAATTTAGTTGATAAAGCAGTCATCAATAAAGCACAGAAACGGGGAATGGACGTACATTATTGGACGATCAATGACCGTGAGACAATGGAGGAATTAATCAATCTAGGTGTTGATGGTATCATTACAAACAGGCCTGACTTGTTAATTGAATTAATAGAAGAGATGGTGGAATAATTTATACACATCCAACTAATCCTTTTATCTAAAAAAAGACAGAACGCTGTAGCTTGCTATTATTTACAAGCTGCAACGTTCTGTGAATAATCTACTTATCTAACTGATGTTTTACTCCATCCACTCAGGTTTTCCAAAACCTTCGAATTCTTCATCGATAATTTCTTCAAATTCAGGAGATTCTACAACTTCTTTAATATCTTCGGCCCATGAAGCTTCCAAATCGCTTGTATTTATAACGACTCGGTTACGATAATCATCCGGCATATTCTCTAAAGCAATGGCATCAAGTAAATCAAAGTCTGCCGCTAAGGCAAAGTTACCTGGAACAGATGCCAAATCTTCACTATCCACTGTACGCGGTAGTTGACCAGCTTCAATTTCATGGAACGTTAAGTCTTTATAATTCTCTTCAATGTCGCCTATTGATGCGGTTAATGGATCGACATCATCTGAAATCTTAATTAATCCTTCATCTTCAAGCATCACTAATGTTCTTGATAAGTTCGTAGGGTCATTAGCAATAGTAATTGTGCTACCTTCTTCAATCTCTTCGACAGACTCATATTTATTTGAAAATAACCCCATTGGTGCTGTCGGTACGATAATTAATTCAGATAAATCCATGTCATTTTCTTCAGCGAATGCTTCATAATAAATTTTGTGTTGGAACAAATTTGCATCAATATCGCCATTGTCTAGTGCGTTGTTTGGCTGGATATAGTCACTGAATTCAATGTTTTCCACTGTATAGCCTTTTTCTTCGAGTAAAGGCTTGATTGCCTTGGTTACCATATCACTGTAAGGCCCAGTAGTTGCACCAAAAGTTATTTCATCTTTTGCCTCATCTAGATTACCATTTGCATCGTCGGCTGATTCATTTTCATCTTGGTCTGAACCACAAGCTGCAAGTAACGCAATTATAAAAGCAGCTAATAAAATAGTACTAATTTTTTTCATTTGTTTGAACTCCCTTAATTTTTAATACTTTATCGTTTATTTACTTTCCTAGCAATAAGATCGCCCGAATATTGAATTACTTGAACAAGGACAATCAAAACGACGACTGTTGTATACATAACAGTATTATCATAGCGGTAATATCCATAGCGAATAGCTAAATCCCCGATACCACCTCCTCCAACTGTCCCAGCCATAGCGGAATATCCGATTAAACTAATAATTGTGATTGTAAGTCCACTAATAATTCCTGGCTTTGCTTCCGGTAAAATAATATCTTTAATAATTGTCCAAGGATTGGCACCGACAGATACTGCTGCTTCTATTACCCCGCGGTCAATTTCCCGTGCGGAGGACTCAACAATTCGTGCGAAAAAGGGAATCGCGGCAACAGACAATGGTACAGCTGCAGCGGTTGGACCGATTTGTGTACCAAGCAGGAGGTCCGTAAATGGCAGTAAGAAAACAAGTAAAATGATAAACGGAATGGACCGTACTAAGTTCGTGATAATGCCCGCTATAACCTTGATTAAACGATTTTGCAAAATAAGTCCGTTATCCGTTACATAGAGAATGATCCCGAGTGGCATGCCGATTAAAATGGCTACGACAACCGCAATTCCAACCATATATAATGTTTCAAAAAAAGCTTTGTTCAACTCAGGTAATAAATCAATGAGTGCTGCCATGCTGAATCACCTCCACTTGCTCCATCCGTTTTTCTAAATAGCTAATTGCATCATCTACATGCTTTTTATCTCCTGTAAGCTCCATAATGAAAATACCTAGCGGTTCATCCCTAATATATTCTACCTTTCCATGCAAAATATTACCCGATACTGGATAGGCCTGCAACATGTCTGACACAATAGATTCGTTGGCAATCATTCCTTGGAATTGTAATTTAATGATTGTCCCAGTACAAGCATCTAATAATTCTTTTGGAATGGTAAATTGTAAGACTGTATCAATGAATTTTTTCGTTAAATCATTTTGTGGATTGGCAAACACATCATATGTTTTACCTTCTTCAACTATTTTTCCATCTTGCATTACTGCACAGCGATGGCAAATATCTTTGACTACTTCCATTTCGTGGGTGATAAGTACAATGGTAACGCCAAGCTCCTTATTAATTTTTTTAAGTAATTCTAAAATAGATTTTGTCGTACTTGGATCAAGCGCTGAAGTTGCTTCGTCTGATAATAAAACTTTTGGATTATTTGCAAGCGCCCTAGCAATGCTCACTCGCTGCATCTGTCCTCCACTTAGCTGGGTGGGGTAATGATCTGCTTTATCAGCGAGCCCAACAAGTTCAAGTAGTTCTTTTACTCGCTCGTTTCGTTTAGGGATTGGGACACCTGCAACTTTTAATGAAAAGGCAATATTTTCCGCAGCTGTTTTAGATGAGACTAAGTGGAATCCTTGAAAAATCATCCCGATAGACTGACGAGCCTTACGTAATTCTTTTGTAGGTAATGTTGTTATATTCGTATTGTCAATAAAAACATCCCCACTTGTCGGACGTTCAAGTAAGTTGATGCAGCGGAGTAATGTACTTTTACCGGCGCCACTATACCCAACAATTCCGTAAATCTCGCCTTTTTTTATGTGTAAAGATACATCATCGACAGCCGAAACCGAACTTTTATTTGTTCGATAGACTTTATTAATTTCCTGAAGTTCAATCATCACATTTCCTCCTTGGAAAAGTAGAAGCTCTACGATAGTTTTGTCGATCAAGCTGATGGTCGCCCTGAGGTGAGCGATATAAATATTACTCATTTTAATTTAGATAGTGGAGAACATAGCTCAAATAAAAATCCCTCTTTCATTTGAAAGAGGGATTTAATCTATTGTTACCCTTATCTTTCGGAATGGTATCCTCCAACAGGAATTAGCACCAACTCCTAAATATGGAAGGTTGCTGTGATGTCTTCAGGCCTGCCCCTCAATCACTCTTGATAAGAAATATTATATTTTACATAGATGTATATCGTACTAATTTTGTTGGAATTTGTCAATTGTTTAGTCGTTTTTAAAAATACCTAGTTTTCCAATACGTTCCGCTGCTTCACGCAATCGTTCTTCTGTATCAAGTAATCCAAAACGTACATATCCTTCGCCCAATGTACCAAATCCACTTCCATCAGCAACGACGACATGTGCTTCCTCCAATAATAAATCTGCGAATTCTGTTGAGGTATATCCTTCTGGAACTTTAAACCAGGTGAAAAAGGTCCCTTTTGGCGCGTCTACTTTCCATCCGATTTTGTGTAAATGATCAACCAAAACATTTCTTCGGCGCTCATACACATCTACTAATTGGTGGACGTGGGAGAGGTCTCCAGAGATAGCAGTGGTGGCGGCCTCCTGAATCGCACCGAATAAGCTAGTAAATAAATGATCCTGCAATAAATTAATCGTCTTAATGACAGATGGATTCCCCACTGCAAAAGCGACACGCCATCCTGCCATATTAAATGTTTTAGAAAGGGTGTACATTTCAATGCCGACATCTTTGGCCCCTTCGGAAGCTAGAAAACTAGGATGCTTTACGCCGTCAAAT
>JAPFCO010000244.1 GCA_026169505.1 Pseudogracilibacillus sp. | reverse complement strand
TTGAACGACTTTTCCATCTTTCATAATACAGATTCGATCGGCTAGTTTTAATGCCTCTTGCATATCATGTGTCACAAATACTGTCGTCTTATTGAGATTGCTCATTAACTCTAATAAATCATCTTGCAGTTTCTCGCGGGTTATCGGATCTAAGGCACTAAACGGCTCGTCCATTAAAATAATGTCAGCATCTGTCGCAAGCGCACGAAGAACACCAACTCGTTGTTGTTGCCCGCCAGATAATTGATGTGGCTTTCTATTAGCAAAACTTTCTGGATCTAGACCAACCATTTCCAACAGCTCGTAGGCTCGTTCTTTCATTTTTTCTTTAGGCCATCTTTTTAACTCAGGTACAACGGTGATGTTTTCTTCAATTGTCATATGCGGGAAGAGCGCAATTTGTTGCAATACATATCCGATATTCCATCTTAACTCATAAATATCGTATGCACTGTTTTTTTGACCATTAATGAAGATAGTTCCTTCAGATGGAGGAATTAATTGATTAATCATTTTTAATGTCGTTGTTTTTCCACTCCCACTGGGACCAATGAAAATAAAAAACTCGCCTTCCTTTATTTCAACATCAAGTGAATCTACTGCAACAGTACCGTCTTTATATGTTTTTGATACATTTTCAAATTTGATCATAGATGATTGCCCCTTAAGTTTTTCTATCTCTGTACTTCTGTTTATTTTAATCGTTTGGAGTCATTTGTACAATACTATTCTATATTTAACCATATGGATACCCTTAAAGTTTGTATTTATGTGTAGAGATTTTGGAATTTAATATAAAATTGGACATCAAAAAGAGACAGGCGGTAAACCCGTCTTATGAAAACACACAAAAAAATCATAGGGATATTTCATACACTCACAAAAATGATGTGAATGTATGCTAGTGGGGAAATTGTTAGCCAAATACCTTTAAAAATGATGCCTTTTTGTCCTTTTTAATTTCATTTTTTAATCTCATATTCTCGGTTAACAACTCATCTCTTCGATTAACTTCTATCTTATACGATTCTGAAAACTCAGCAAATCCTTTTTCCATTTCCTCTCTAACTGTATCTTCTACGTCTTTGAGTAACGCTTGTTTAAGTTGATCGAATGTTTCCTGGATAGCATTTGTTATATCATCTGCATCAAGCTGCTTTATCTTTTCAATGGACTCCCGACTAGCTAAATTTATAGTAGCTTCCTTTTCAATCGATTTTTTTATATAGGATTTAGGAAGATTTTCTTCTCTCATAGACTTTATTTTTAATAATACATCTATATCTACATTTGTGTACTGTCTAATATTATTTTTGTTTCTCATGATGTTGAGTTGATAGTCTTCTTCCCATCGCCTAATTGTAGTTTGTGGAATACCTGTTTTATCATACACTTCTGTAAAGGTAAAAGTTTCGACGGTCATTTCCATCATTAATCCCTCCATTATAAATTGGCATGATGCATTTTCAGTATTGATACGACTCATTTTTGTTAATATAGCACGTTTGACTTGAGAATATTGTAATTTTTTGCAGACAAAAGATAAAAAGTCGACAGAGATAATAAAATACTCTTTCATTTTAATGAACGGTTACTTTAAATTGTTTTAAGGAAGAGGAATGCGATTCATTTATCGTGGATTGATACTTAAGGAGTAATAGGAATGATTTTTTATAATAATAATTCTTTCCATAATAAAAGCGCCTGTAAATACATACAGGCGCTTTTCTAACAACTCATTTAAGAGTGTTTCATTTGCGGCGAAAAATCATGTGTTCACATTCACATATCAAGGATTCTTCGTCTTACGCAAAGCAGCTCATCGCTCTTTTATTATAACATAGATTACTATTATTTAGGGAAGTTTGAATCGATGATTTATTGTCAATTTTATTTATTTTTATTAATAACATCAAAAGCAACTGCACTTAGTAGTACAAGTCCTTTAATAGCTTGTTGCCAGTCAATTCCGATCCCCATAATGGACATCCCATTATTCAGAATCCCCATAACAAGTGCACCAATGACTGCGCCAAACACAGTACCAACCCCACCTGTAAAGGAAGCACCACCAATAACTGCTGCCGCAATGGCATCAAGTTCAAATAAGTTTCCAGCTTGTGGAGTAGCTGCGTTTAGGCGCCCAGCAAAAATTAAACCGGCAAGGGCAGCCATTACTCCCATGTTAACAAATACTCCGAACTTCATCTTCTTCGTTTTTACTCCTGATAATTGTGCTGCATGCATATTACCACCAACTGCATAAATTCGTCGCCCTAATACTGTTTTATTCATGAAAAATGTATAGATTAAGATGAGCAACATCAAGATAATTAAGACGTTAGGAATACCAGCATATTGAGCTAGAACAAATGTAAACATATTAAAAATTGCTACATAGATTACTGTTTTTAACACAAACATTGGTAATGAAAGCCTTTTTAAATCATATGTCACATCTGTTTTTCGTAAGCGTAATTCATTCAAAACAAAGATGATTGAAAATATAATACCTATGATAATTGCTAGAATATTGTAGGCATCTCCGTTAAATATATCAGGTAAAAAGGCTGAACTAAAGCTACGAAAACTATCCGGGAATGGGGAAAGTGTTTGCCCTTGTAAAGCTACTAAAGTTAGTCCGCGGAAAATTAACATGCCTGCTAATGTTACGATAAAGGATGGTATGTTCATGTATGCCACCCAAAAACCTTGCCAAGCCCCAATTAGAGCACCTAATACTAAACATAAAATGATTGCTAAATAGACAGGTACATCATACGATACTAGTAAAATACCAGCTATCGCTCCAATAAATGCGGCGACAGATCCAACTGATAAGTCAATTTCTCCAGTGATGATGATTAACATCATTCCAATAGCTAAGATGATGATATAACTATTTTGCATAATGATATTTGTAATATTTAACGGAGTTAATAAAATACCATTTGTTAAGACTTGGAATAAAATAGCAATCCCAATAAGTGCTATGATCATGCCATATTTTCGTATATTTTCTGAAATTAATAATTTAATATCATTCATTTTTTAAATCCCCCACATGCGTCATATCTCTCATCAGTATTTCTTGATTTGTATTTTCTTTTACATGTTCTCCAGTAATGACACCTTCACAAAGTGTATAGATTCTGTCACATATTCCAAGCAATTCAGGTAACTCTGATGAGATCATAATAATGCTCTTGCCACTCTCAGCTAATTGATGAATAATTTTATAGATTTCAGCCTTGGCTCCTACATCAATTCCCCTTGTA
>JAPFCO010000241.1 GCA_026169505.1 Pseudogracilibacillus sp. | reverse complement strand
CCGTATAATAGACCTCGTGTAAAATAATAAAGGTAGCTTTCGTGAACTTATGCTTGATCCCACTTTATTCCTCTATATTAGAGGTGTATCGCGTAACTCTCGGCTGCTGGAGCGATGGTACATGAAAATAAAATGGACAAACATTTAGCGCACAACGTTTATTTTATGCAAGTATATTTATAAAGGGGAAAATATCCTATGTCACGTTTTACTGGATCTTTATGGAAGAAGTCTCGTCGTCTTGGTATTTCATTAACAGGAACTGGTAAGGAGCTTTCTAAACGTCCTTACGCACCAGGTCAACACGGTGCAAACCAACGCCGTAAAATCTCGGAGTATGGTTTACAGCAACAAGAAAAACAAAAATTGCGTTTCATGTACGGTTTAAATGAGCGTCAATACCGTAATTTATTTGATGAAGCAGGCAAAATGAAAGGTATTCATGGTGAAAACTTCATGATTCTTCTTGAATCACGTTTAGATAACCTTGTTTACCGTTTAGGTCTTGCACGTACACGTCGTCAAGCACGTCAGCTTGTAAACCACGGACATATTACTGTCAATGGTCGTCGTGTAGATATCCCATCATACCGTGTATCACCTAACCAAGTAATTAGTGTTCGTGAAAAAGCACAGAACTTAGATATTATCAAAGAAGCAATCGAAGTGAACAATTTTGTTCCTGATTTCTTAACATTTGATGAAGAAAAATTGGAAGGCGTTTATACACGCTTACCAGAACGTTCTGAGTTACCTGTTGAAATTAACGAAGCACTTATCGTTGAGTTCTACTCAAGATAATAAAATCACCATGCAAACAGTAATATTAAAAACCTTATAATCCTTGTTTAACAAGGATTATAAGGTTTTTTCACTTACTACAATGCTTTAACCATACCACCATCAATCAATAATGATTGTCCAGTAATGTATGTATTCGCCGATGAACATAAGAATAAAACCGCTTTTGCAAATTCTTCTGGTTGACCATAACGTCCAATTGGAATAGCTTGCTCTGATTCTGCTCTTACTTCATCAAAACTTACATTCAATTGTTCTGCAGTTACTTGCTCAAGCTCTGCTAACCGATCTGTATCAATTTTTCCGGGCCCAATCGTGTTAATCAAAATATTATCACTCGCTAATTCCTGTGATAAACTTTTGGAAAGACCAACAATGCCTGCTCGAAATGTATTCGATAAAATAAGGTGATCAATTGGTTGTTTAATAGAGGAAGATGCAAAGTTAACAATATGTCCTCTACCTGACTTTCTCATATAAGGAAGAACTTCACGAGTAGTTCGAATAAAACTAAGTACGTTTAATTCGAACGCATTCTGCCAATCTTCATCTACGACCGTATCAAATGAACCTGATGGGGGACCGCCCGTATTATTGATTAATACGTCTACAGTACCATATAAATCAACTGCTTTTACGACTAATTGTTCAATTTCTTGCGGATTTGTCATATCACAAACAATATAATTGATGTTGTCATGACCTGATTCTAAGCGAATTTCTTCTACTGTTTGTTTTAACTCACTTTCACTTCTACTAGAAATTAAAACATGTGCTCCTTCTATAGCAAATTGCTTTGCTGTAGCCTTTCCCAGTCCTTTACTTGCTGCAGTTACAATCACTGATTTTCCTTTTAAACCTAAATCCATTCTCTCTCTCCCCTTCTGATCCCATTCAAAAGATATCTTCATCTATTAGATATATATCTAATAGTAATGGTAGTACCTAAATGATATCATATTAGCTTCAATGATATTTCTAGTAACGTATAGAGAATATACTCTAGAAAAAAGGGGGAGTTTCTATCATGCATTTATCCTAATTCATTTAATATGTCACTCAATCAAATCGATCTGATGCATTTTTCGCTCTGCTAGCAATGGAATGATATTATCAAATATATGTGTGTTCTTTTGGTAGATTCCGTAGCCTCCGCTATATTTACCGCTTCCGCTTTTGAATTCAACCATCTTATCATACAGCTCTTTTGCTACGCTTATTTTGTTAAGCTCCAAATAATACATCATTAATAAACCATATAGAGCTGGTGATTCATATTTTACGACAGGATTTCCGGTATCTATATTATATTGTCCATACACCGCATCATTTGTCGTTAATTCCTTCTCGATAAAATCTTCAAATTTGCCCGTTGATATATCCCTTCTAGCCCGGTAAATTGCGACAAATGCTTGATCAACCATATTAATCGTTTCATCATAATAATATTGTCTTTTTTCCACATCATATCCTTTAGGAAAAAAGCTTAATGTTGTTGGCGCATTATCTAACAGATTGATTGTGTTTATATAAATATCTTCTGGCAATAATTGTTGATCCACTAGAGAGACTAGAGCATTTGGTTCAATATAAGAGAGTGTCACTTTTGAGCTTATTCCATTGTATTCCTTCTCATAATAATCCGTTAGCACATGGTCATATACATTATGATCAATTGTAAAAGTGCTAATATGTCTTGCTGTCTGTTCATAAGCAAAGACATTCCATTTATCAGATGCTTGAAATAAGGCATATATAATACGTAAATCATCTACCAATGCATTCGCATGTACATCCTGCTCGCCAGACTCTGTTAACTTCCAATAAATGAAACCATCTTTCTCTAAGTAAAGTTCTGTTAATAGCACATATGAATCTTCAAATAATGCTTGATCATCTTTTTCTAACGCATACTCCATCCATAATCCTAATGTCTCCGATAATGCCTCTCTTCCGTGCACAAAATCTTCATCTTCTGATTTTGTATCTTTCATATAAGTAGCAAATGTACCATTATTATTTTTCAACCATTTTATGATAAAGTCTTCTGTGGAAGGTGGGATGCTCGTATCCTCCTTTGTATCTAATATAAAGATCATAAATACACTAATACATATTAGAATAAGTGCGGCAAGTAGGAGTTTTTTCACCCGATTATTTCATTTTCCTTTACATCAAAATGTGCTCCCAGTTTATCTATCAAAATAATAGATTTAATTAAATCTACTATCTTAGTCGCCGTTTGTCCTGTTCCAAATGGATTGATGATCATTTCCATTTTCTTATATTCCAATTGATTGGAAAGTAAGTTGCTGCATTCGTCATAAATTTTTCTCGCTGATGTACCGACCAATTTAAGTGTTCCAGCATCAACACCTTCTTGTCTTTCAGTTGTATTCCTCGCTACTAACACTGGTTTTCCTAATGATGGGGCTTCTTCCTGAATTCCTCCCGAATCAGTAATAACTACATAAGAATGTTTCATCACATGCACAAAAGTCTCATAATCCAAAGGTTCAATTAGGTGTACGCGATTACTATGTTGTAACGACTCTTTCACCTTTTTTCGTATATCTGGATTTTTATGAATGGGAAATACTACTTGGATATCGTCATAATCATTGATTAACTGATTGATAGCCTGATAGATATTTACTAGTTCATGATAGTTTTCCCTACGATGTGTCGTTAGTAAGATCGTTTTTAATCCATTTGAAAAAATATGTTTTAACTCATGATTAAACTGAAAATCCCTTGAAGTTATTTCCAATAACGCATCGATTACCGTATTTCCGACTACATAAATATGCTTATCTTTTACAGCTTCTTTTAATAAATTCTCTTTATTTTTTTGAGTAGCTGCAAAATGGTATGTCGCAATTCGTCCAACCATTTGTCGGTTCATTTCTTCTGGAAAAGGCGAATACATATCATCCGTCCGAAGTCCCGCTTCCACATGACCTACAGGAATCTTTTGCATGAAAGCAGCGTAGGCTCCGACAAATGTTGATGTAGTATCACCGTGTACAAGGATGAGATCCGGTTTTTCCAATTGAATAATTGCCGTCAGTTTTGAAAACATCAAGCCGATTAATTCTTCCACTTTCTGACCTGGTTTCATCAAATCAAGATCATAGTCTGGCTTAATATCAAATAATGCTGTTACTTGATCAAGCATCTCTCTATGCTGTGCTGTATTGACAAACACACACTCAAGTTCCGTGTCCTGTTCGATTGCCTTTACAACTGGTGCCATCTTTATACCTTCGGGTCTCGTTCCAAATATTGTCATTACTTTCATCATTTTCACTTCCTCTTATCATAATTATGAAGCTGTGCGACTTCCCTTTTTAACTTGTTTAAATCGCTCCGTTTTATACCATTTTGCTTCCTGCCTAAACAAGAGACGTTTTATCTCAAGGATGCTTGCATACGCAACAAGGAATAACCACATTTGTGAATAGGTAAAATACATGAAAAGCACAACAAAAAAGTTTTTTATAGATAGTTGTTTATGTTCCATACTTAGAGCAAGACATACTTCCGTAACGAAAAGTAGAAATCCAACAATTAATAACACATATGAAACGAGACCAATCGACAATTTTAAATCATGCATTAAATTCACTACAAAGATCGCATGAGATAACAGGATCCCTCCAAAAAACAAAAAATATGTGAATAAGAAATAATATAAATCAATAAACACCTTCTTATTTTTTAACTTCCAAAATTGAAATATATATTTAAAAATAACATATAAGTTTCCTCTTGCCCATCTTGTTCGTTGTCTCCACCATACTTTTAATGTTTCTGGTTCCTGTTCCCAAGTAATAGCTTCAGGAAAAAACCGAATATAATATCCCATATTATAAACACGAATACTCAACTCTGTATCTTCTGACAATGCCTTTTCATCCCAACCGCCCAACTTTTCCAATATCGATCTACGAATGGCAAAATTTGTTCCAGGAATGGTTGTCATTTTAAACCAAAACCACCGACCTGCTTGTGCTAACCATTGAAATGTTATTGTTTCAATATTAATTAATCTTGTCAGTAAATTATGATTGGCATTGACGACACGGAATTTCCCGACCATTGCACCAGCCTTTGGATCGTTCTTTAATCCAAGTGCTAAATAGTAAATGGCATCTGGTTCAGGTGTATTATCGGCGTCATAAACTACAATGATCTCTCCCGTAGCAGTTTTTAGTCCTTGATTCAGTGCACCTGACTTTCCTTTACCTACATGAGGGGGCTTTGTATGAATTGCTTTAATGCAACTATGCTTCTTTGCATATCTATCAATAATGGCACCAGTATCGTCATTTGAATTATCATTAATAATAATTACTTCTAATTTATGCTTGGGATAATGTAATCTCAACATCGCTTTAATTGTGTCCTCAATAACTACTTCCTCATTATGTGCCGGGATTAAAATACTAACCTGTGGATAGTCCTTTTCTAATGTAACAATCTCCTCTTTGAACTCTTTGTATTTAATCGAATGTAAATAGCCACCAACCATTAAAAAGAGGTGATATAATAACATGGCCCATATTAAATAAATCGAAAAATGCATCAATAAATCTGCCAATAACCTCAGCTCCTATCCTGCTGTTTTTCTTCTGTTATAATTTACGAACGTACATATGATAAACACTAAGACCGCTACAGTACCAATAATAGATAATCCCCAAGCAAGTACTGTGCTCCATTGAAAATAATGATACGATAAAAATCCCCAAGATGAGAATGCCATTTTACTCCGATTGACATCGACTTTTATCGCGCCATTTTCTGTGTAAATATCGACTTTATCTGCTTTAACCCATACATCTTTTTCTTTTAGATTAATCCAATCTAAATGTGGTTGTTTTTCCATCTCATTTATTAATTGTTCGAATCCTTCAACTCCTAAATATGGATGATAAAACCCTGCAATAACACCATCTTTTGTCTGACTCATTCGCTCCGCATGATCCATCATTTCAGGAATAGCCTGTGCGTTATCCGGATCTACATAGCCTATTGTTTCTGGTAAAAGCTCCATCCCATTTAGGAACGATGGACTAGTGATATATGGTGTGCTGTCCATGATTTCCCAATCCCTATCACTAAGCTGCGTCTGCCCAACATAGGTTGAAAAGTATTCTGAAGCTACCTTATAACCGTTTTGTGACATTGTATAATGTGGTGCTTCAAAGGCTAACGGATATAATCCATAGTTCACTAATTCCTGGATA
This sequence comes from Pseudogracilibacillus sp., assembly GCA_026169505.1. Classification (GTDB taxonomy): domain Bacteria; phylum Bacillota; class Bacilli; order Bacillales; family Amphibacillaceae; genus Pseudogracilibacillus. The sequence continues at coordinate 3,297 of JAPFCO010000241.1, read as the reverse complement.
CCTTTAGTCAACTTTTCATCAATATACTGTTTTTCAAATGCTTTCAATTCATTTAAATATAGTTCATAATCAGCGTTTGAATCAAAATCATCTTCTTCCTTCAACGTAATAGACACATCTGCCGGAGCATAAATCGGTGTATTACTTTCGACATCCCAAAACTCAAAGCCTTCTCCTGTTTCACTACTTCTAAACTGGTGGGTATAACCATGGAGCACGATACTTGCTCCATTCTTTTGCATTTTCTTCAGTAACTTTAATAGTTTTGGAGAATCGGAAAAATGAAATTCTTCTCCTGTTTTGGGATCTGTGTAAACAGGGATTACAGCAATCATATATGGTATCTCTTTTTCCTTTAATACATTAGCAATTTCCTCCACATTCTTCGGATCTACTAATGGATGTACATCTTCAAGCCTTATATATGCCGGATGTTCATCTTCATGAGTAACCCCAAAGATATCGTGAAGCACTTCTCCGAATAACACTACTTCATCCGCCCATATCGTATCGATACTATAAAAATAGTGGTTATTCTTTTGAATCATCACTGGATATGAAGCTGACTCGCCACTCTTTTTTCCTTCTATTAATATATCAACTCCCTCCTTTAAAGTCATATCGATTATGACCTGTGGTACATCTTCCAATAACTGCTCTGGTTTTTTTGTTAGCATGATTTGATCTATTCCTCGTTCATGTTGTGGTTCCATAAATGAAAATTGATTTCCTAATTGTTCCGAGTTATAACCGATTGCTATAAAGGCTCCTTCATATTCATCAAATAACGTTTCAAATGCACTTGGTAGTTCAGTCGATGTCAGTCCATAATAAAATAGATGTGTCACATCTATTAAATCCAATTCGGTCACTTCATTACTGCTTATTAGAGTAACGTCTTTAGTAAAATGGCTGATTAGCATATCTAATGCTCTTTCGTTTTCTCCATAGTCATCTTCTATAGCTGTATATATCACTAACACTTTATCTTCTTCTGCAGATGAATGGTACTCCAATATGGGTGAAAACATTACGAAAATAAGCGCTATGGCTAATAATATGACGATTCTTTTATTAATTTTCAATCATCCCCTCTGTATGTAAAATGAATAGTTTCAGTATCTACTTACATAAATGACGCTCTCCTTTATAATTCTCTATTAACTTATTCATCAACTATTCCTGTTTTGAAATTAAGTAAATAGTACTATTAATCATTTTTATTACTCTTAAGTTTAGCGGAATTTTCTTCATGACCTGTTGCTTTTTTCAACACTTTATCTTTGTTATTGAATATAATTAAGTCTAATTTGTTAACCTTTCATCCTTTTTTACTATAAGATTTCATCGCAACAAATGCTTCACGTGAAAAAAGCCCTGCAAATTTTCATTTGAAGGGCTCATTTTGTCATCGGACTGTTCTTTTTATAAAGTTGGTAGGCTTAATTTATTCGATCTGTTACTATATGTAGCTAATCGTCATGATCTTGAAGTATTAAAACATCACGTAAAGAAAAAAGCACCCATCCGGATGCTGATAAACTTTTATTTATTCTTTACATATTCAATTCCTTTTGCTGTAATTGCCAAAACAACTTTTGCTGTAATTGCCAAAACAAGATTATCTGTACCTTGTCCACTATCTGTTGCATAGCCATTGTCTACGAGTTCCTCAATTGCTAATTTACTATTTGGATCTGTGTTCACCATTGCTTTAGGCAATGTATAAGCTGCTCCGTCATTAGCAAAATGATAATCATAAAGACTCTGCAATAGTGTCTCTTGTAATTGTTTTTGTTCTGTATCTGACATCTTTATCACCTCATCTAACATAATACAATAAAGTACTAGCATTTCCTACCTTAATACATACCCGTGTAGTATGTCTATTCACTAGACTATCGTCAATTTGCTTAATTAATGATACGATAAAGGAACGCAACAAATAATCGATTACATTTTACTTAGATTGGAACGAAACATCTGAATGAAAAATATCATTGGTTGGGGATTAAGAATCTCCATTGTATCATATGCTTTTTTACATCTATTTACTGCCTTTTTTGACTATCCCTTTTTAGTAAAAGCTCTTTCAATTACTGGGATCTTGATGATGTTTTTTACAGCTTTAACGATTCCTATTCGCAAATTCAAACTTCCTATTTTCATTTTATTATCTGGTATCGTTATTTTATTATATTCGGATACACCATTTATCAATGGAGTTTTTCTTGGAATCATACAAATGCGTAATGTCGTTGGCTTACTAATAATCATCCCGCTCATTAGTTGGGTTTTGCAAGAGGAACCATATCTTGAAGATATTATGAGTGTGTTTCATAAAATGGTCAATACGAGTAGAAAGTTTTATTTTACTCTTTTATCTCTCACACAATTACTCACATACTTTCTTTTATTTGGTTCGATTACGATGATGCATCAGTTTGTTGATATTGTTTTTAAAAATCAACAAGAAGAAGTTTGGAAAAACTACAAGAGTACTGCCTTGTTACGAGGATATGCACTAGCTACTTTATGGGTTGTAAGTGTGCCTAGTTTCATTGTTGCGGTTGATACATTAGGGGCTTCTTTATACATTTCCATTGCACAAGGTTTTGGGGCCACTATAGTAGGTACAGTGATTGCGGTTATATTTTCATATTTCCAAGAACGAACATATGGCGTTCCACTCACACCAGTTTTACAAAAAGAAATTAATACGATTTTACTTAATGCTTCCAGTAAAAAAGTTCGTATCAAAAAAGTAATTGAGTTCTTTCTCTTATTCCTTACATTGTTTGGAGCCATCTTCATTATCTATGCTATTTGGCATATCCCTTTAATGATTTTAATTCCTGTCGTCGTTATTGTCTGGGTAATAGCTTTTTACGTCCTGAAGCGAAGAGTAAGTAAGCTTCGATTTGTTACTGCGGAATATGTCAATAGCGGCCTAAAAAAACAAGCTTATCAACTCAATGTCATGACAGCTGTAGGTGTATTAATCTATGCACTAAATCAAACAGATTTCGCCACACATGTCGTCGGTGGTTTAAATTATATGCAAGACCACTTCGCCTGGCTCAATCCACTTTTTTTACTACCGTTTATCGTCATGCTTTTAGGTTTCCTTGGCTTAGGCCCATTAACTGTCATGGTGTTAGTTGCTGGTATATTGGATAGTATGGCTTTACCATATCCACCGGAATTGATTGTGCTTGCGATTACATCTGGTAGCGTTCTTTCCATCTTATTATCGCCTGTTATTATGCCACTTATCGTCTTAAGTGCATCAAATGG
>JAPFCO010000430.1 GCA_026169505.1 Pseudogracilibacillus sp. | reverse complement strand
TGCTGCATACTTTTTACTGAAAAATGTAACTGAACAAAAGAACCCGAAAGTAGACATCTTATCCATCATTCTCTCGACTCTCGGATTTGGTGGATTGCTTTACGGTTTCAGTTCAGCTGGTGACATGGGGTGGCTTAGCATGCATGTCGTATTGGCCATGGTAATTGGAGCAATTTCGCTATTTTTCTTCATTACAAGACAATTAAAATTAGATCAACCAATTCTCGAATTTAGAGTATTCAAGTACAGCATATTCACATTGACAACCGGACTTGGGATGATTGTTTTCACATCGATGATTGGAACGGCAATTATTTTACCACTCTATATGCAGACCATGCTTGACTTCAGTGCTTTTCATTCTGGTCTTGTTCTCTTACCTGGGGCGCTTATTATGGGGTTGATGAATCCTGTTACCGGAAGATTGTTTGATCGATATGGGGCAAAATGGCTCGCACGAATTGGATTTCTCATTTTAACTGTATCCACATTCATGTTTACAAACTTGACAGAGGATACAAGTTTTACTTACTTAGCTGTCATGAATGCTGTTCGAATGCTTTCGATTGCTATGGTTATGATGCCGACAACTACGGCTGGATTAAATCAATTACCGGATAGCTTGATCCCACACGGTTCAGCAATGAATAATACATTCCGCCAAGTTTCTGGTTCAGTTGGAACAGCAATGCTCGTCACGATTATGGTGACTTCTGCAGTACCTGATGGAACGGTGGCAGGTGCAATCCATGGAGTAAATGTGTCCTTTATTGTTGCAGGATTTATTTCAGTTTTAGGATTACTTTTATCTTTTCGGATTAAAGATCCTGACGTTTTACAATCATAGACAGTAAATAACGACGAGTATATATAAACTAAAAAGCCTAATTCCTCCGTATTTTCAGGATGGAATTAGGCTTTAAATTTTTGGTGAATAAATTATTCGATTGATTGTTCTAAATAAGCGCAAGCGACATGTCCCACAGCTTTGGCTGCGACAAGAATTGCGTCCTCATCAATATCAAACTTAGGGTGGTGATTAAAGTAGGGCTCTTCTACCCCTTTTGGCGTACAACCAATAAAGAAGTAAGAACCGGGAATTTTCTCCAAATAATATGCAAAGTCATCTGATGGTGCCAGTTTAGGAAATTCTTTTACTTCTGTCATTTCTTTATCCTTAACTCCTTTTAATGTTTCCGCAACAAATGCAGTCAATTCAGGATCATTATATAATAGCGGATAATCTGGTGTATAAGTTAGTTCACAAATAACGCCAAACAATGACTCTATTCCGCTGACAATCCGGTGAATTTCTTGGGAAATAACTTCTTGTGTTTCACTATCTGAATAACGAATATCGCCTTCAAGTTCAATACTATCCTTAATTACGTTAAAAGTCCCTTTCCCATCAAATGATCCAACCGTTACCACACCAGAAGAAATCGGATTTACCCTACGACTGGCAACTGTTTGGACTGCGGTGACAAAGTAAGCACCTGCAACAATTGCATCATTTGCTTTGTGAGGAGACGAACCATGTCCCCCAGTTCCTTGAATCTTCAATTTAAAATATGTACGACCATTAAAAGCATATCCACTATGATAGCCAACTGTACCTGCAGGAGCCATCGGTAAAATATGAATGCCAAAAATAGCATCTACATCATCGAGTTTATCTGATTCCATAATGCTTTTTGCACCACCCGGTGGTTGTTCCTCAGCATGTTGATGAATAATTTTAATCGTTCCACTCATTTTATCTTTTAATTTTATAAGGCAATCAGCCAAGACTAACAAATACGCGGTATGGGCATCATGCCCACACGCATGCATGACACCCTCATTCTTTGATTTAAACGGAACATCCGCTTCCTCATCAATGGGCAATGCATCAAAATCAGCACGGAGACCGATTGTTTTACCAGGGGAGGCCCCTTTAATGGTTACAATGATTCCATAGCCATTTCCTACATTCGTCTCAACCTCGACATCTTTCCCTTTGTAAAAATTAGTAATATATGCTGCTGTTTTTTCTTCTTTAAAAGAAAGTTCAGGGTGCTCATGGAAATAACGACGGAGTTCAATCATCTCCCCTTCTCGTTCTTCCAACATAATCATTAAGTCATCTCTCATCATATAAAACTCCTTTCTTGATTTAAAACACAAAGAAAATGCCATTCATATATATACCCAATCTTAGTTCGAATTAATCGTTAGGAATTACTGAAATTATTATGTCGGCAGCTTGTAAATTGATCACCTCACAATATTTGAATAAATATAGGGGTAGAATTACAATAAAATGAATGGTCATCAAATAAAAGATATATTAAAGATCTCTTTTACAATATACTCCATCTTATCAGTTCATGAAGTTTTAACATACGTTAACGAAAAAACTAAAAAGGATGATGCACATTGATATGGGACATACTTAATTATATCGGTACAATTGCATTTGCGATTAGTGGTGCTATCATCGCGATGGATGAGGAGTATGACATATTAGGATTTTATGTGTTAGGGTTTACTACTGCTTTCGGAGGTGGTGCGTTTCGTAACTTATTAATTGGCATTCCGATCGAAGATATTTGGGCCCAAGATTACTTATTCATTGCCGCCTTCTTCACAATTACTGTCATTTTTTTAATACCTGGTCACTGGTTAACCTATTGGGATGAATGGGGAATCTTTTTTGATGCGATTGGCTTAGCTGCATTTGCCGTTCAAGGAGCTACCTTTGCAGTTCATGCCGGTGCCCCGTTAAGTGCAGTAATCGTCGCAGCCACTTTAACTGGCTCAGGTGGCGGAATGATACGTGATCTTTTTGCGGGGAGAAAACCGATGATTTTTCGTGAAGAAGTTTATGCACTTTGGGCCGCATTGGGCGGATTAGCGATTGGCCTTGGTTTAATCAATGGACCGTGGACGACAGGTATCCTGATTGTTTTGATTGTTGTTTTTAGGATGTTATCCGTACGATATAAATGGAGATTGCCACGGCATTCAAGTACAAAATAAGACATTTACTTTAACAATAACAACTACCTGATAGGTCAATTACTCGCAAAAAAATCACCTTAAGCTTGATAAGGTGATTTTTTGTTACAGCTTAAAATGCTCTATAACATAATCTATAGATTGCTTTTCGGTTAAAATGACACTAATTTCTTCTTTCGGATTTGTTTGTACAGCTTGATTTGAAAGCCAATTATGTGATCCAATAATCAAGTATTCCCTATCAACAACTAAGACTTTAACATGCAACGGGGGAGTATATTTTAATCCAGATTGTATTTGTTGCCTTAATTGATTTACAGCGGATACATAATCTTCTTCTTTACCATTCTGGTCTATTTTGTAGATAGTTTCTACGTCATCTAAAGACGCTTGTGCATTTTTATGATACCCAAAGCAAATTTGGATATCAATATTCCTGGCAAGTGCGTAGTCAATCCCCCTTTTAAAAGAGCCTTTTTCATCTGGTTCAATAAACTTTGGATTCAGCCAAGGGCTAATAATATCAATGCGCTTCTCTGCTTTAGAAAACGATTGTAATAACACATCTAAATGATTATTTGCCCCAGTAATAATATTTTCAGGACACACATCGTGTAGATACTGACCAAATTCAGATGTCGGTTTATGTGTTTCTGTTACAAAAAGTTGAAAGAGATCTTGATTATTACCGATATTCTCACTATTTTTATCTGTATCATAAACGGAGAAAACTTCCCCATATTTGTTAATTGTATCAAGTAAATCTAATAGATAATTTCGACTTTTTCTTACGATTTCAAAGTTACTGATAAATATAAATTGTTTCTTAGCTCTAGTGACCGCGACATTTAATAAATTAGGCTCACCGCCTACAAACGAGATAGATCTAGCTTGCACTGCCGCTGAAAAAATGATTATCTCCTTTTCTTGTCCTTGGAACGTATGGACTGTCCCAATTGTTACACCCTTAATCTGCTTTGTAAGATCATATTGTTGATGTCGAAATGGTGTAATAATACCTATTTCCTTTTTAATTGCTTCGCCATATTTTTCAACTAACTTGAAAACAATTTGTTTACAAATAGCTGTTTCTTGATGATTAACATTGCTGGATGTTTTTTTACCTCTTACATCAATTGCTAATAAGTTCGTGCCAAACAATTTATCTTGATCATCTTTATTTACGATATCTAATTTCCCATCATACACATGATTATTTGAAAAAGATGCAATTGCCGATTCACAACGTCTATGTTCTTCTAAAATGATTCCAACTAATTGATTACCCATTTTTTCATAAACACCCGAATGTCGATCTGCAAAATGCTGTGCACTATTTTTAGTTATATCATATAGCTCCTGTTTATCGTCAGGGATAGCTGTGTTTTCAATGATATGGTTATCCATCGGCCTTACTGGTTCGATTTGCAAGATATCACCTACAATCAACGCTCGCCGGGATCGATATAAAGGGCCGACTAAGTATTGAGGTAACACTTGTCCAGATTCATCCACTAACAATAAATCGATATACTGATCTAACATATGAAAATTATGTACTTTAAATGAATGCAATGTGGTCGTGACAACTGGAAAACAAAGAAAGAGAGTTTCCCATGAAACACGAAGTCCCCTTTCTCTCACAGACGAAAACTTTTGTGTTGGACTATAAAATATCTGAAAAAGATGATTATCCTTCGTAATCAAATCGATATTAAACCTTATTTCCTTTCGATGCTTCCATATATAATGTTCCATGACAAGTAATGCTTGCTTAAACAATGCATGTCGTTGCTTCAACATTTCATCATTTACATGAATCAAATCATAATGCGTCATCGTTCCTTGGAAGGTTGATTTCATCCCAAATTGATGCATCAAATTCTTTGTCACTTGTTCCCTTTGTTCTAGTAAATAAAACTCTGAATACCTTTGCTTGATCATCTTTTCTTGCGTATTTACATACACTTGATATTTCTGTAAGTTACGTTTTAATTCATTTATTTCATGTACGACTTCGGACATTTCTAGTGTATATCTGTCTAATTGTTCTGCTTTTTGTTTATTTGTTTTTGTAAGTTTGTTTATATTATCCCGGATGTATAACTCAGATGGATATTGTTTTAAAAACTTTTTTCGCTTCGGCAAAAATGATAGCCACTTCTTCTGATCAAACGAAAGATATTGTTCTAATGCTTGATACAGTTCTTTTTCTTGTTTATCCACATCTGCTATTTCCTTATGTAAAATATCTTTTGCTTCTTTCGTTTGTTGGTAATCATCTGTTAATCTTTTTTCTCTATCATTTGCCTCCTTCATATTACTTTTAGTTTTATGTAAATCGATAGATAATTTTTCTAGTTCTGATTCAAGTGTGGTTTTTGTTTTTAATTCGGAAAAGTCTTCTTCTAAGAGTTTATGTTCGACACAATCATTCGTTTTCTCCCAGTATTGCTTCAACAAATATTTTGTTGTTTTTAATTCCTTTAGCATTGAGTTAAAATCAGCAAGAACCTGCTCTTCTGTTTGTTCATATGTAGTAGTTTCTGATTGCAATCCTTTTAAAAATGGTTCAAGTACATTGCTTCTAAACTCATTGATGTTATCCTTTTTTCCTAAGCGAGCACACATAAATCCAGTAATATTTCCATCTGTTAAATCATTTGTATCTTTCACGAAGTCATGAAAATAAGGAACTTCAGCTAGTAGTTCCTCTCCTATATTGTCTACCGCTTTATTATTCGAACTTGTCAACATGATTGAATGATTGTTTTCACCATTCATGGGAGAGATATAAACCTTGCTTTCTTTATGATATTCCCATTTTTCATCCCAAATATCGACTAGTTTTTCTCCCTTTTGGACTAATTCCTCTGCAATAATTTCTTTTAACAATGTCGTCTTACCTGTACCAGGTGGACCGTTGACAGCCAATAATTTCGTGGCATTTAGCGCTCCTATAACTTGCCATTGTTTTTTATTAACTGCATAAGCATTTGTGTAACTTCCATAATGAAAAAATGCCTCGTCTCTCATGGTTTCAAAAGGTATAGCTTGCTTATTTCCTAGTAAGTAAGCCTGTAAAGTTGTATAAGAATCTGTAGAGGGCTTTTTGTTAAATCCTTCTTTTAACTTACTTTCTACGAGTTCTATTTCTTGCCGAAATGGAGGTTCCCCTAAATCCATCAACGTTTCGGATGTTATATAAACGGTCGATAAACATGTCCATCCTTCATGATCTTTGTAGCCATGAATACTAACATTATTATTAGGTAGGTTTCTATTGATGACAGCTAGAGCACTTTCAATGCCTTCATCTATTGTCGCTGGTGCTTCTAAATTTGTTATTTCACGTAATATGGATTGTATTTCTTTCTTATAAACGATTTCTGTCTCACTTTTTTCTTGATTTAACACAGAAGCAATAAATAAGATTAGTGCATTCAAGTTTATATTGATATTTTCAACTATGATCAGTTCATGCTCAAGGTGAGTCTCAAAAATAAACAAAGGATGACGAGCTTTCCCTTTCTCCAGTAACGGATAACAAATATAACAGCTAGTATCCGCATTTGCTTCTTGAATATCTTGCATGAGTTCCTTTTTTAAAAAATCATTATTAAAGATTAAAGCTTCGTTCAATAAATCACTATTATTTTGAGTGATCGCTTCTAGTAGGATGTCTTTTAGTTTTTTATCCTCTCCATAGTCAGGTTTTCTTTTCGTGAGACCTTTCTTGTTCATTATTTTATCCAATAGATCTTTTAACTTCCGTTGAAGTAAGTCTTTTTCAATACGCTCAGGACTATGTAATATATCGTATGCATAATCATTTCCTTCTGTTTTTTCAAGTGTACTTTGTTGAAACCTTACTTCACTTTCATAGTCCCGAAAATACTTTAATATCGAGTGAATATCCATATAAGCACCTCGTTTTTATTTCATTAACTTTTTCAATATAAATGCCATTATTTTTCCATTTATTAAATGTACTTATAAAAAATGGTAACCTATTCCAGATTGTAAGGCTACTATTTCAATGTTACTTATTTTTTACATTATTTCAAAAAAGGATTAACATTTAAATCAAATTTATAATTACAAAGTACAGCCACGGCATTAAATCAGTATGATAAAATTGAGTAGTTTGGATATGTTAAGTTTACATCTGTCAAAAACAAGGTATAATATAATTAGATTAGTGAATTTCATAATTCGGATTTAGCGTCACATCACTACGACATGTAGTTTCGTTGGATCTTTCTTAACTACATGTTGTAGTAATGTAGCTGATTTGGGTAATTATGAAATTCACTCAGATAGTCAAAATATAATAAAAGACTGAACGGTGCTTGAACACCATTCAGTCTTTGTGTAACAGCCCTTCAAAGGGGCGACTCACTCTTTTTGGTACAAAAATAACCACCGCAAAAAGCTTGTCAGGCTAAGGGTGGTTATTTTTTATCGTGAAAAGACAATACTGTCACTATTAAAGCGCTAAAAGATATAGCTACAATTAGTGATTCGAATACTGTCATATGCTGCTCACCCCCTTTCAAAAACAAAGGGAGTGAGCCACCACCCATACAAACCTTATGACACTATTTATAGTATATCATGTAAGATCGTACGTTCCTATAGAAGTAGCTGTTTTTTCTAGGCTTATTTCAATAATTCAACAATATCTGCTTCAATCTTTTTCGGACCTGTTGTAGGTGCATACCGTTTGATAACTTCCCCATCCTGATCAATCAGAAACTTCGTAAAATTCCATTTAATTGCAGCTGTCATTAAACCTTTCTTCTCTTCTGTCAAATACTTGTACAACAAATGTGCATTGTCTCCATTCACATCAATTTTCTGAAACAATGGAAAACTGACGCCAAAATTTAACTGACATGCTTCCGCTGTTTCTTCATTTGTACCTGGCTCCTGATTGTTGAATTGATTGCATGGAAAACCTAGCACTTCGAACCCTTCCTCTTTATGCTCCTCATATAATGCTTGCAGTTCTTTTAATTGGGGAGCAAATCCACATTTAGTAGCAGTGTTGACAATAAGGAGTACTTTCCCTTTATATTCAGCAAGCGACTTTTCTTCCCCATCCATTAAACCTGCCGAAAATTGATGAATACTCATGATTATCCCTCTTTCCAATTTAAAAATTTAAAACTTCATTCCTTGTCATTACACGCATGCTCTCTACTTTGCTTGAATAATAACGACCTTTAAATAATTTCCTTGTGCAAAATGTTTATCCACCCGAAAATCTTCAGGAAGTGTATATTCTTCCAGTATGCGGTAAGGTACCTTCATTTCCTGAAATCCTTTATCAAGCATTCCTTTAAACTTTTTCATGGAAAGTGTCGCATTATTCGTCGATGCTACAATAACACCCTTTTTGGCTGTGACAGAAAGAGCTTCCGTTACTAACTTCGTGTAATCCTTTGCCACGCTAAATGTATACTTCTTTGAACGCGCAAAGCTTGGTGGATCAAGGATAACCATATCAAACGACAACTTTTTTCTGCGCGCATATTTAAAGTATTCAAATACATCCATCACATGAATATGTTGCGCTTCAAAATCAATCCCGTTCACACTAAACTGTTCAATTGTTTTAGGTAAACTACGCTTCGCCAAATCGACACTTGTCGTCTGAATAGCTCCACCGACAGAGGCAGCAACAGAGAATGCACCCGTATAGGAAAATGTATTTAACACATGTTTTCCGTTTGCATATGTATCCCGAATTACTTTACGTACATTACGCTGATCAAGAAATATCCCACACATTGCTCCATCATTTAGATC
>JAPFCO010000476.1 GCA_026169505.1 Pseudogracilibacillus sp. | reverse complement strand
CTTTAAAATATGTTTCTGTTGTCCGGCGACAAAAGTCCCTTTTCCAACAGTAGAAAATACATACCCATCTCGCTCCAGTTCTTCATATGCTCTTTTCGTTGTAATGACACTTACTTGTATATCTTTTGCTAGCGCTCGAATAGATGGGAGCGCATCGCCTTCTTGTAGTTGCCCCGTAAAAATTTGTTGTTGTATTTGTTCTTTGATTTGTTGAAATAAAGGAGTTTTACTATTAGTTGAAATTAAAACGTCCACGAATCATTCACCTCTTCTAATGTGTATATACATTATATACAATACATACACTTTTGCAAGGAGAAAAGTATATATTTATCAATGAATCAATTTCATAAATCAGCTACGTTGTAGTAGTGTAGCGATAAATGGGTATTATGAAGTTGACTAAAATAATAGAAGGATTGTATTTAGACATAAAAAAACTGCCGTTTATCACGACAGTGTTAAAGCAGGTGGTAAACGCCAATTGTAATTAAGAATAAAGGAGGGAGATAGGTAATTCTTGTTAAAGTTTTATTTCTCGATAAAAGATGGCCTACTGTAATTCCTGAAAACAAAAATAATCCACTCATAAAAGCAATTAATATAGCTGTAATCACTGGCGAATACCCAAGCATCGAAGCGCCAAGACCGGCAGCAAACGCATCTAAAGCAAGAGCTGTTCCAAGGATGATTGCTTCGGACATGGAGATGCTTCCTGATTTGTCTTTATCGGCCTTGGTTGGATCATCTATGACTGTTTTGAGACGATGAAACTTTGTCTTCTTGGACGTTGATTTCTGATCTGTTTTTTTACTAGATGTTGTAGGCAAAGCAATTGAAAAGAACACAAAAATACCTAATCCTATTAAGATAAGACTTCCAAATATACTTGTAAGTGATGGAGTAATCATGTTACGAATCATATGTCCTATTGTCATAGAGGTGACGACAATGAAGCCGGAACAACACATAATCACCAATAATCCACCAATGGTAATTCGTATTTTTCTCATCCCATACGTAATTCCTACTCCAAATCCATCGAGACTAACAGCGACCACGATGAATAAAAGGTTCATATAAAACATCATCTGTATTCATTCCTTTAATGTCAAAAAGTTTCAATGTCACTTCTATAAGGTATGTTGAAAACACTAAAGAGGGAGCCCAATTTTTATGTAGTTTCGTTATAACGTTCTTAACTACATACATTGGCTAGCAGATAATGTAAGAATAGTGACATTATACATTAAACTTTCCAGTTAAATGGGTATTATGGTATAGTTAAGGTACATCTTGATTAGTCCTAAAGGTCCATTAAGTGAAAAGTTAAACAAAGGAAATAGGGGATGAGAATATGAGTAGTCTATTGAAAAAGAAATCGGCTAAACGTGTATTATCAAAAGTAGAACGGGTAGCTCATCAAATCCGACCATTGTTTCATAAAGAAGATGTATTTGAAGCGGATTACGTCAAATTACATGACATTTTAGATGAAGAATTGGGAGATGATGAATATTTCGTCATTGTGGATGAAGAGGGATTGAGCTATATTCACACGAATCGTTTATTGGAAGGTACTAAGTTTACAGATGAAGTCGGTCTGAAAGCAGCTAAAACGAACGCTCCACTTTTACAAACGTATGAACGATTAACGGGAGAACTATTAATTGATGGTTCATGCCCAATTATTGATGAGAATGGTAAGCGCTATAATATCCGAATTGGTCGTATTTTACATCAGAAGAATATTATTCCGTTTTTCAGTTTAATCATATTGTTACCGACATTCATGATGTTTGTTACATCATGGTTACTACAAGTTCCGTTAGAACAAAGCCTTATTTTAGCAGGTGTAACGTTTCTAGTTATGATCATTTTAATTATTATTTTATATCGTTATATTACAACGGCAATTCAAGATTGGCTCGATGTAACAAGGCGAGTATCAGCAGGCGATTTAACGTCGGAAGTAACGAATACCTCAAGAGAGGAGTTCCATCAAATTGGTTTTGAGATTAATAAAATGGCGATTGGTATGAAACGAATTATCGAAGAAATGGAAAACTCTACATCGATTATTGACCGGGTAAGCCATGATCAAGCAACCGAGTCGGAAGGATTGTCTCAAACGATGACGCAATTAGGGGAAACAATGCAGTCTTTCCAATCTGGTGCAGAAAATCAATTGGCATCATTACAATCAGCAAGTGCAATGATTGAAACGATGATTCGTGGAGTACACGATATGAATGAGCGAATTGAGGGATCTAGAACGATATCAGAAGAAGCATCAACCGCTGCAGAAGAAGGTAAAGAAGCAATTATTCAATCAGAACAGAAAATGCAACAGTTAGAATCAGCCATTAACCATTCTGCACAAACGATTACACAAGTGGCAGAAGATGTTCATGATGTCATAAAGAAAGTTTCATCGATTACACAAATTGCGGAACAAACAAATTTATTAGCATTAAATGCTTCTATTGAGGCGGCAAGAGCAGGGGAAGCAGGGAGTGGTTTTTCAGTTGTTGCTACAGAGGTACGGAAATTAGCCGAAGATACAAATACATTTGCTAATGATATTTTTGTTCAACTGGAAACGACACGTGAAGAAATAAAAGCTGCAGTAGAACAAGTGGAGGCTAACACACATGGAATTCGTGAAGGAGTAGAAGTTGTCCAAATTGCTGGTTCTTCAATAGATAAATTAAATGAAGCGGCAATAGAGTCAAAAGAGGCAACTGTTTTAAACAGCCAATATGCAGATGGGCTTGCTACAGAGGGAGCGCATTTGGAGGAGATCATTGGTGATGTTAATCAAATTGCAGAAGATTTCACAGAGCAAGTCATCCATACAGTTACAAATATGGATGATCAAATCGAAGGGATTCATAAGCTAGCCGAAGATGCAGCCTCATTAACAAAGCAATCGAATCACTTACGTCATACCGTCAATAAATTTACAATTAAATGACTAGAAGATGACAAAAAGGGTGAAAATAGATGAAGATTCATAGGAATTTCATCAAAAATGTTTACTAATCTGCCCTTTTTCGTGTATGATAGAATTATAAAAGGTGATAAAGATACAAAGGAGGTTACGAAAGATGGCATTTGTCATTTTAGAAGCTTGTGGACCTGAAAAATCTGCTGAATGTGTTAGTGTCTGCCCTGTTGATTGTATTGAAGAGGGAACAGACCAATTTTATATAGATCCTGATATTTGTATCGACTGTGGAGCGTGTGTAGCAGTTTGTCCAGTTGATGCAATCGTAGAGGAATATGATTTAACTCCTGAAAATGAAGTATTTTTAGAAAGAGCAGAGGAGTTTTTCGCTAATCGTTAATAATTGTGCATACATAAAATCCCCTTACTTTGCGTAAGAGGGATTTTTTCATGTTCATTCATTGTAAGATTCTTCAGTCGTTTGATTTATGGGATATACTTTCATAGTTAGAAGTAACTCACCCTTTAGTGGTTAAAGCAAGTGCAAGGTGGTTCTTGCGCTCGTCTCGTGCTCTGCTTAGTGATTGAAGCAAGTGCAAGGTGGTTCTTGCGCTCGCCCCGTGCTCTCCTTATTGATTGAAGCAAGTGCAAGGTGGTTCTTGCGCTCGCCTCGTGCTCTGCTTAGTGATTGAAGCAAGCGCAAGGTGGTTCTTGCGCTCGTCTCGTGCTCTGCTTAGTAGTTGAAGCAAGTGCAAGGTGGTTCTTGCGCTCGTCTCGTGCTCTGCTGAGTAGTTGAAGCAAGTGCAAGG